>JBJFDD010000360.1:0-4544 GCA_051889815.1 Candidatus Cryptobacteroides sp.
CCTGGAAAGGATGAAGGAGATCGGGGTAGGATATTCATTCCTCACCAACAACCCGACAAGGTCGGTGGATGACTATCTTGCGAAACTGTCCGGAATGGGCATCATTGCAGACAGGCAGAACATGTACTCGACACCGGTTGCGACCATAGACTACATCCGCAAGGCCTACCCCCAGGCCAGGAAACTCTTCATGCTCGGAACTCCGAGCATGATCGGCCAGTTCGAAGAGGCCGGTTTTGTCTCCTGCGCCGACGACCCGGACGATGTGCCTGACATGCTGGTCGTGGCCTTTGACACCACCCTGGCCTTTTCCCGCCTCTGCAGGGCCGCCTGGTGGGCCAAGCAGGGCATCCCTTACATCGCCACCAATCCGGACTGGGTCTGCCCGACCAACGAGAGGACAGTGCTGGTGGACTGCGGCTCGCTCCAGAAATGCATCGAAGCGGCAACCGGAAGAAAGCCGGACAAAGTCATGGGCAAGCCCGACCCGACCATGCTCGACGGCATCAGGGACCGGAACGGGCTTCAGGGCGACGAAATCGCGATGGTGGGAGACAGGATCTATACCGATGTTGCCATGGGGCACAATGCCGGAGCCGTCAGCGTTCTTGTCCTTTCCGGAGAAACGACCCTCGAGACTGCCCTCAAGGTTGCCGAAGAAGCAAGGAACAACCCGGAACCTGAATATTACCCTGCCGATTTCATCGTGCGGGACCTTGAAGAACTCGGCGAACTGATTGCCGAAAGCAGAAAAGGCTAGATGAAAATTCTCTTCATACACGGACTTGCCTCCTCAGGCGCCTACAGGATGGCCTCCACCCTTCGGATCCTCTTCAAACAGGCGGAAGTCATAGCCCCCGACGTCCCTATCGAGCCGGACAAAGCCATTGACCTTCTTCAGGGAATATGCCGACGGGAACAGCCCGACCTGGTCGTAGGGCATTCCCTCGGGGGCTACTGGGGCCAGAAACTCCGCGGCTACAGGAAAATCCTCATCAACCCGGAACTGCACGTTTCCCGCTTCCTGATGCCGAGGATCGGGACAATGGAATACCTTTCCCCACGCCGCGACGGAGCCCTCTCCTTCGAAATCACGGAGAGCATCTGCAATGAATATGAAGAAATCGAGAAAACCGAGTTCGACGGCCTCACCGAGGAAGAGATTGCCCTGACCACAGGAGTTTTCGCCGACAGGGACGAGCTTGTCAACTGCCGCGAAGAATTCGAACGGATATACCCCGGAAGGGGCCACAGCTATCCCGGAGGGCATTTCCCGAACTTCAACCAGATCAGAGAACACATATACCCTATTATAGAATCAATAATTGAAGGAATATGAAATACCTTATCAACGAATCCACAGATCCTTACTTCAACCTGGCATTTGACGAATACTGCCTCGAGAACATCATCTCCGAAGAGCCTTATTTCTACCTCTGGAGAAACCGCCCGGCTGTAATCATCGGACTGAACCAGAATGCCTACGGAGAAGTCAACCTGGACTACCTGCACTCCCACGGGATCACCCTCGCAC
Organism: Candidatus Cryptobacteroides sp.; assembly: GCA_051889815.1. Taxonomy (GTDB): domain Bacteria; phylum Bacteroidota; class Bacteroidia; order Bacteroidales; family UBA932; genus Cryptobacteroides. The sequence goes on from JBJFDD010000360.1 coordinate 1,535, forward strand.
GAAGAGTGACCGGAGGAGGAGCTGTGTACCACGACCTCCAGAACATGAACTACACCATCATAGGCAAGAATCCGAGCCCCGAAATCTTCGCGGAAGCACTGAGGAAACTCGGTGTGGATGCCCAGACGACAGGGCGCAACGACATATTCGTAGACGGGAAAAAGGTTTCCGGCTTTGCACGCAGGGTCTCCAAGGAACAGGAAATCATCCACGGAACGATGATGTACGACGTTGACCTCGAAACTCTGACCAAGGTCCTCGACGTGACCGGGTCCAAACTCCAGTCAAAGGGCATTGCCTCTGTCAAGAGCAGGGTGACCAACCTGAAAGACTACATGCCCCAGTTCGCATCTCTTGACGAACTCCAGGCCGCACTGCAGGAGATTCTCTCCGACGGGGACGAGGAGATTGTACTCTCGCCGGAACAGATTGCCGAAGTAGGGAAGATGGCAAGGGAGAAGTTCGCAACCTGGGAATTCATCTACAGCAAATCCCACGAAGCCGATTTCGTACACAAGGAAAAACTTCCTTGCGGCACAGTGGAAGCCAACATCAGCCTCTACAAGGGAATGATTTCCGGGCTGGCTTTCACCGGAGACTACCTGTTCGATGCTCCGTCAGAGGAACTGGCAGGAAAACTGGTAGGCATCCGTTTCGAACCTGCCGCCATTGCGGAAGCCCTCTCCGGGGTTGACGTATCAAGATATTTCCGCGCCACCACCGCGGAGGAGTTGGTTGCCCTTATCACCAAAAGGGCCTGAGACAGAATCAGGGGACCGCACCGGAAACCAATTTTCACTGGATATGCCATCATTCATCAACGATGATTTCATGCTTTCGGGGAAGTACGCCAGGGAACTGTACCACGGAAGTGCCGAGCACATGCCAATCATCGACTACCATTGCCACCTGAGCCCGCAGATGATTGCCGGGAACCACCAGTTCAAGGACATCACCGAACTCTGGCTGGGTGGTGACCACTACAAGTGGCGCGCCATGAGGGGGAACGGCGTTCCGGAAGAGTACATCACCGGAGACAGGACGTCCTGGGAGAAGTTCGAGAAATGGGCAGGGACAGTACCTTACACAATGAGGAACCCTCTCTACCACTGGACACATCTTGAGTTGAAAAGGGTTTTCGGAATAGACAAGCTCCTGTCCGGAAAGACCGCACGGGAGATTTACGAGGAGTGCAATGCCAAGCTAGCCACTCCCGGATTCCGCGGCCAGGAGCTTATCCGCAAATTCAATGTCGAGACTGTCTGCACCACCGACGACCCGGCCGACGACCTCCGCTACCACAAGCAGATCATGGAACATCCATTCGGAGTGACTGTGCTTCCTGCCTGGCGCCCGGACAAGGCGATGGCCATTGAGGATCCGCAGGCCTACCGCCGGTACATCGAAACCCTTTCAGAGGCTTCGGGAGTGGAAATCCGCAGCTACGCCGACCTCCTCGAGGCCCTTCAGAGGAGACATGACTTCTTCGGATCAATGGGTTGTACTCTATCCGACCACGGACTTGATACCTTCCATTCCGCAGACTGGACAGACTCCGGAATCGAACGGATATTCAAGAAAGTGCTTGACGGGAAGGATCCGGACGAGGAAGAAATTGAACAATTCCGGAGCGCGAGTCTCCACGACCTGGCAGTGATGGACGCAGAATCCAGATGGACCCAGCAGTTCCACATCGGGGCCATCCGCAACAACAACACCAGGATGTACAACCTGATCGGTCCGGACACCGGCTACGATGCCATCCACGATGTCCATTGTGCTGCTGCGGGCCACCGATTCTTCGACCAGCTCACCCTCGAAGGCAAACTGGCAAAGACCATCCTCTACTGCCTCAACCCTAAGGACAACGAGGTGCTGATGGCAATGGCCTACACCTTCAATGACGGCAGTGTCCCAGGCAAGATGCAGTTCGGCTCCGGATGGTGGTTCCTCGACCAGGAAGACGGAATGCGCAAGCAGATAAACGCCCTTTCCGCCCTGGGCCTGCTGTCCCGCTTTGTGGGCATGCTCACCGACTCCCGCAGTTTCATCAGCTATCCGCGCCATGAATATTTCCGGAGAATCCTCTGCTCGGTCCTCGGTGAAGACATTGAGAAGGGCAAGCTGCCTGCTAGCGAAATGGAATTCATCGGGAATATGGTGAAGGACATCTCCTACTTCAACGCCAGGAATTATTTCAACTTCCAGGGCCATCTGAAGTAAGACCAGGACTGTCCGGCCTTCCTCCCTGAAGGCTAGTAATCTTCCAGGTTGAGACGGGTGAGGATGTCCATGTGCATGTAGCAGTCCCTGACGGCAGGACTTCTGTGCATCAGGATTAAATCAGTCAGGGCGTTCACTGCAAGACGGGACTGGTCCGCAGTGTGCCGGGTAATCAGGATGCTGACCTGGCCCTGCCTCAATGCCTCAAGATTGCCTTCCAGGTCATCGAACCCGATGACCCTCCGTCCCGGACAAGGATGGGAGGCAAGGGAAGAGGCGATGAGATGGACCCTTGAACTGAACATCACGACATAGGCGATGCGAGGATGGGCGGCAAAGAACTCCGACATCACAGCTTCGATGGAATCAGGATCATAAGGGTCGATGAAGACAGTGAATATCCTGGTTTGCGGGAAGTTTGCATCCATGAAATCGGAGAAACCCGCACGGCGGTCCACTGTAGGGTCGGACTGGTGCGACTTGTCGCGCCGGATGCGGACAACCAGCACTTCATCAACCTGTTCCGGAGAACACCTGTCCGTCAGCAGGGAAGCACACAGGTAGCCGCTCTTGTACATCGGCATGCCGAAATAGGCGAAATAGTTGTCGTCCTCGAGTCTGGTGTCCACATAGACATAAGGAATTGCCCGGTCCTTCAGGACACCTGCCAGTTCCATCGTATCATTCCTGAAGAATGGGGGCAGCACCACCCCGGATGGTTTGCTCTCCAACATCCGCCTGGCGGCATCCTTGAAGGAATCCACATCATACTGGTCGTAGAAAAAGA
>JBJFDD010000361.1:0-4514 GCA_051889815.1 Candidatus Cryptobacteroides sp.
ATTCAAAAATCTAGTATCAATAATTCATGTTCAACCCAAACCGCAAGGAGCAATTCCCGTTTCATCATTGGCCTTTCATCTTCTTTCAAGAAGGGTCACCACCCCGTCCATAGTCGAGATGAGCATCCGGTAGCCTCCTCCCGGGATTTCCCAGGCTTCAATCGGATTGACCAGCGCCTCGGCAACCTTGAAGGACCAGAGCAGTGTGCCGCCGGAGGCATCGAAGCCGACCAGGTTGCCTTTGTCTGTCGGCATTATCACCTCATTGGCGACAGCGGCAATGGAGGTCGGGGAAATGTCGTAGCCTGTCCCGGTCTCGGACTTCCAGAGCCGTTCCAACGAGCAGGGGTCAAAGGCCGAAATGGTGTGCCACATCGACTTGCAGTACACTGCAGACCCATCCGGAGCGATGCCGACAGACTCCCTTGCAACGGCATTCCAGGCCTTCAGTTCTTCTCCGGTACGAGCATCAAGCGCGTAGAGGCATCTGTCAGGCACGGCAATGAATATCTTCCCGTCCGCCTTCACCGGCCAGACTGCCGCAGGCGAGTACATCCTCGAAGGGCGGGAACACTTCCAGACCCACTGCAGGGAACCGTCCCCAGGGTCCAATGAATATAGCCTCCCGGCCCAGGTACCGAACACTACCTGGCCCCCGTCCACGAAAGGACGGCATTCCACGAAGCCCTCGACATCGTCATATTCCCAGACAACCTTGCCGGTAGAGAGTTCGAGGGCGCGGAAGCATCCGTCCGAGGCTCCGATGAAGACTTTCCTGTCCATGACCACAGGGCTTCCGAGGACGGACTTCCCGGCCGCGCATCTCCAGATGATGGAGCCGTTGCGCGCATTGAGGGCATAGATGTTTCCATCGGTGCACCCGAAAACGAGATATTTCCCGGAAACTGCAGGGGTTGAAAAAATCTTGCCCGGCAAGGATGCCGTCCATAGAGCAGATCCGTCCTTCAGGCTGATGCAGCGCACCTGCCCGGAGGCTGTTGTGTACCAGGCCCGGTCGCCCTTCCTGGCGAAACCGGCGACGATGTTGCTCTTGTCCCTGAACTTCCAGACTTCCCTGACCTTGCCGCCGGAATTGACATCGTATTTCATCCACGGATAGTCCGTCGGAAGTCCGTGGCTGTCGTATTCCACACAGTCCTGCACGGGATGTAGGGCCATCCTGCACCAAGGTTCGAAAAGCACGCTTGTCGAACCGGCCAGGCGGCACTCGGAAACCCTCAGGGAGTCACCTTCGAGTTCGACTATGTTGTAGCCCGGACTGCCTCCGGCAGAAAGTGTCGAGCGCCCGAGGACTCCGGGAAGACCGGCATAATCCAGGGTGGTGTTGGTGTGCCAGTGCCCTCCTATCGCCAGGACAGTGCCGACACGCTTGAGTTCGCGTGTCACGTCAAAGTAGTTCAGTACGGATGTATCCTGCGGATAGTGGTTGATGAATATGGTCTTCCCCCCCGGTTCGAGGTTCCGGAGCCATTCCATGCTCTCCTGAGGGACCAGTGCCGGGGCCATTCTCATGTCCGGTCCGCAGCTGCAGCCCACAAAGCGCCACCCCTTGCAGAGGAACTCGAAAGTCTCGTAGCCGAACACCTTCCGGAATGTATTGCAGCCGCTTTCGGACCATTTCGCGTCATGGTTTCCCGGGACGACATAGTACGGCCGGTCGAGGGAATCCAGCATATTCCTGACCGCTGCCAATTCCTCGTCAGTGCCGAAGTCGGTAAGGTCGCCGGCGACCATCACGAAGTCCAGGTTGCCCCGGCCGTTGATGTCGGAGATGCAGCGCCTCAAGTCGACGACTGACCTGGATCCTTCCGAATAATGGAGATCGGCCATAAGGGCGAACCTGACGGTTCCATCCTGCGCCGGCAGGAGAATCGGCCAGAGGAATAAGGCAACGAGGGGGAGAAGATACTTTGCGGACATATTGACAAATAAGAAAAAAAATCAGAAGAGAAGAAGCAGACGGGACACGACGAATCCAAGATAATTCCCTATGGCATAACCGATTATACCCATCGAGAGGCCGGAAATCAGGACACGGCGGTTATTCATTGCCGTTGCCATCATGGGCACGAATGGCGGCGAGCAGATGAAAGCGGTGGAACAGATCACGATGGTGTCCGCATCTATCTTGAAGATGCGTGCGAAAATGACCTGCAGGATGAGGGAGCCTAATACCACAAAGCCAAGGTAGAGTGCAATGCCCAGGCTGCCGGACAGTTCCATGTTGGAGAAATCCGCCATGGAAGCCACTACAATGCTGAAGATATAAATGCAGTACATGCTTATGTCTTCGGCGATGCGGCTGTTGTGGATTCTTCTGACGAATGACGCTGCAATACCGGCCGTGGTCAGGAAAAGGATGAAGGATGTCATGAACCAATCCTTGGGAAGAAGCAGGGAAATGCCCGCGGAAAGGGCGACAATGAGGATTGTCACGCCCGAAAGGAAGGATGCCTGCTTCCACCATGCACGGCTGAACAGCCGTGGTTTCTCCTCATCAGGACTGCAATCCTCCCCTGTCGTCAGGCCGGAGTCCTGTGAAGCAGGAGAAACCGGAACCGGAGCCCCGGAAAGTGAATCGGGAAGAATATGCCGCAGCAGCCTGATACCGAAAGAAAGCAGCATGGTCAGATAGAGGAAAGACACTATCATGTCACAGGAGTTCATCAGGATGTATGTCCTGTCACTGACCCCGAGCATAGTCTTTATGGCGGCGAGATTCATGGTACCTCCTGTGTACACACCGGTGAGCATACCTCCGATATTGGCGGCGCTATCTTCAGAAACGGCATCGATGCCCCGGCGGAAGATGAAGAATCCGGCCAGCACGGCGATGACGACAGCGACGATACCGGTAAGGAGCGCGAGCAGCTGCGAACGGGTGTCGCTGCGCCTGAAAGTACAGCCGAACAAAAGGAGCGGTATGGCAAGAGGGACCATGGCGCTGCTGAGCACTTCCTGGATTACCGCCTTGTGGGAGGGCGAAGTGATTGACTCTGGAAGGAAAGGAATGAAGCCGAGATTACCGATGATGATTCCTACCAGATACAGGATCAGGATGGGACCTATCTTTGCAGCCCATTTGTATTTCCGGCAGAAAAGAAGTACTGCGGCGGGAGCAAGGAGATATGTCGCCACGAGGAGTATGTTGCCCAAAATATTCATGCCCTTTGCCAATGGATGACGATGGTGACAAATTTAGTGATGAATGTCGAGAATGTCAAACTGTTCCGTCAGGGTCTGTTCTGGCGCCATTTAGCCGGGGAGCATCCTTCTTTCTCGCTGAAAGTCCTGGAAAAATGGCTCAGGGAGCGGAAGCCTGAAGACTCGGAAACTTCCTGGATCCTCATCTGCGGTTCCTTTGCCATCAGGCGCTTGGCATATTCAATGCGCAAGGCGGAAATCCAGTCACGGAAGGTCACCCCATAGGATTTGTTGATATATTCAGAAAGGTAGGTACGGTTGGTTCCGAGCTCCGTCGAAAGCTGGCTCAGGGTGATGCCCGGGGTTATGTAACCATCCGTTGCGACCCATTCATCAATCCGCCGGGAGATGTCCGGATGCAAGGACAAGACATCGCTTTCTTCCCTCTGGGCAAGTCCTTCAATCTGTTCATCCGCGCCATCATCCTCGTCGATAGCCTTCTCCACGTCCTCATAGAAGAAAAGATAATTCTGGTAGCAGCAATACATATAGATGTAGAACGGGATGGCAGAGAGTACCCAGATGAACACATAGCGGTCCGGAAGGAAGGTCAGGAGGGAGCATCCTACTCCGAAGGTGATTGCCCACCAGGTGAAGACGGACAGCCACTGGATATATGCTCCGATGTCGTCGGAATGGGTGTCAGCGAACAGCCTGGTGGCTTTCCTGTACCTTTTCAGGATATTGTACGACATAAAAAGGCCATAGGCCAGCAGGCACAAGGCCATCAGGGAAGTGGCAACTGTTTGCAGAGGGCCATTGAGGAAGCACACAACAATGGCTGACAATGAATATGCCGACCAAAGCAGGAGATGCATGGTGAAGCGCCTCTTTGTCACGTATGCCCTGTCCAGGAGGGTGATGAGCGCTGAGCTGAAAAGCCAGTAACAGAGGAAGTACGTCACCATATTCATAAGAATGGTTGCAGTCTGGTCGATGGCCCTGGGATTGAGTAAAAGGTGAATGGTATAGTTGACGGCCAGGGCCAGAAGCGCTGAGCCCATTATCCGGCGGGAAAGGAGATAGTTCGAACTGTTCCTTGTCGGTGGCACAAGGGCAAGCAGCATATGGAAGCCGAAGAAAAGCATCAGCGGCAATGCGACAAGCAGGGAGCAACGATATAGTGTAAGATTCATGGTATTTCCGTTTACTGCTACTGCGAAATTACGGAAAAAGTCCGATTCCTACAATCCAGAAGCAGTTCCATCCACACATCTTATTACATGGTGAACGGATATCCGGCTGCTTATTAATTTGCATTAAACAGTATTATTGCTAAATTTGCAATG
>JBJFDD010000362.1:0-4495 GCA_051889815.1 Candidatus Cryptobacteroides sp.
AGAGGCCCCTATAGGGCACACTACCGGTCTAACCGACTACCTATTTGCATCGATTAGAGAACCAACACTCAACTGAAATGCCTGTAGGTGGGGCTGGCTGTCTAACCGATTTTGTGGAGAGTCATGAGACGTCTGGTAGCACAGCCAGGAAACACAGAATGCAACCGGTCTGACACGCGACCATGCCACTGAAACACCTGTAGCGTGTGTGACCGTGGCAGAGCAGGGCGAAAGCGCCGGAAAAAGGCCGGTTTGAGAGAAGCCTGCCACGGGATGTGGGCCCAGAGACCACTGTAGGCAGGGGTGCCGTGGCAGAACCCCGTACTGAGGCCCATCCGCCACGCGACCATGCCTCAGAAGCACCTGTGGCGGGGGTAGCCGTGGCAGAGCAGGGCGAAAGCGCCGGAAAAAGGCCTGTTTGAGACAGGTCTGACACGCGACAATGCCATAGGAACCCCTGTAGGCAAGGGTACCGTGGCAGAACCCGTACTGAGGCCCATCCGCCACGCGACCATGCCTCAGAAGCACCTGTAACGAGTATAACCGTGGCAGAACCCGGGGCACCTTGGTTGCGGCGGCAGGGTGAGCCTGGCTGGCGTGGTCGTCCGCGACCTCGTGAGCGGAAGGGGCCCGCGACTTTAGTCGTGGGAAGGATGGAGTCGGAACTTGTTCCGACGGAACCAAGCCAGGCTCACCCTGCCGCTGCAACCCCAAGACGGTTCCGACACACGACAACCATCCTCGAGCCAATAGTCTCAGGGATGACAAGTCAAAGAGTCGCGGCCAACGCGTAAGAGGGACTCACCGAACTCAGATTGCATCGTAGAAATAGTTGTACCGCCTCTCGGGAGCGGACTCACCATTGACGAAAAACTCCTTGATGTCGTCCAGCTTCTGGATGTTGTCAACCCAATGGAAGTGGAACGACGGCTTCCCGACCATCCCCAGAGCCTCCCGAGGCACAGCAATCTGCATGCGGTCGCCCGAGTAGGAATATTCACACTCGCAGACTGTCTCCCAGGCGTCGCCGCGGCGCGCCTTCAGGGTCGTCCGTATCGGGGAAAGCACCTCCATGTTCACACAGAAGTCATAACCCTCCCAACCTGTGGACTTGTCCTTGTCTGCATCGATGTACAGCATCATCCAGTTGTCGTAGTTGTAGTCAACGATGTCAGAAGCTGTCCTGACATAGAAATAGACATTGTCCTTGTCGTAGGTGACACGGGATTCGACTATGTCGTTGCGCCCGGTGAAATTCTCGTAACGAACGCCCCTCGGGGCACCATCGCAGAGACGGCCGCGGAAATCACCCTCGAAGTCCCTGAAGACCGGAGTCACATCATTCCAGGCCTCCCAGCCGGAGCCCGTCACATCGATAGTCTTGGAAAGAGATGCCTTCTGCGGCTCCTTCATACCCTTGTAGCGGCGCATGAACGCAGCCAGCTGATAGTAGAAGTTGTCTGAATATTCAGGATTGTCCTGCGGCTCGATATCCCGGTTGAACTCCTCGTTGAACTCGTCCACAAAGTAGTAGGTCCCCACCTGTACAGGCTCCCCGCGGAACTTCATCCCGGCATTTGCAAGAGCCTCGTCAGCCGGCCAGGCACCTGCCTTCCACTCGTTCCAGCCCGTGATGCAGAGCACAGGAGGCTGGATTTCAAGAGCCCTCTCCATCTGCTCTGCGAAGAAAAGTCCCTTGCCGGTGTATTCAGGATCGATCAGATATTCATTGTAGGCAGGAACTCGCGTGGTCGTTGAACTGCCTCCACCATAGGTCATGTTTTCCCAAAGCGGTCCGCCGAGGCCCTTCGAGATCACCATCTGCTCGAGTTTCCACCCGTTTTTGTAGGCAGGATGCGGCCCTTTCGGCTCGTCAACGTAGCTATCGAAGAAACGCCACTTCTCCTTCTCGGTGGCAGGGAACGCAGCCCACATCTGCCTCCAGGTAAACGCCTCATTGAGAGCGGTGTAGGTCGGATGCTTGTCCGGCGCGAGAATCAGCGGCTTGCCTTCGTAGATGAACCAGCAGTCAGCGTAGCGCCCGTCCTTGACATAGGAGTCGTAGTAGCGTTTCATGTAGGAATATGGCATATTCCCGTTCGGTCCGTCCAGCCCCGCGTTGAAGAAAGGAACCAGCTTAGGAGGGTTGTAGCCCTTCGCCCGGAAGTCGCAGATCACCTCGAGCAAGGCATTCAGCGCCGGTTTGTTATATTCATCGAACACATTCGTGAAGTCGATGAACAGGAAGTCGATGCCGAGCAGGCAGAAGAGATTGATGTGCTTCTGGAGGACGTACTTGTCCGTTGACTGGTAGTAACCCAGCTCCGGCTTGGCCCAGTAATAGTCGGCAAACTGCCAGTCTGTCCTCTTCGGGTTGATCTGGTTGGAGAGGGTGACATTGTACTCGCTTTCGATGGTGCTTTCGTTGCGGAGGCCCCCATGCCAGAGAAAGTAGAACAGGCCCACATAGTGGTTTTCCTTGATTCCGCCGGCTTCTGAATATGTCGGGAGAGTGCGTCCCAGGGCATCCGTAGCAACCAGGTCGTCGTCGAAACTGGTGATTTGCGGTGAATATGCTTCCACGGCTTCCGTCCCCGGATCGGTAGGGCCAACAGGTCCCGGTTTCTCTTCCGGCTTTTCATCAGTGTGGCAGGCGGCGGTCAGGACGGCCACTAAAGCGTAGGTCAATAAGGTTTTCATCAGTTTCAATGTATTGGTTTTCATAGTGCATTCGCAGTTATCAGTTCGGGTGGTTGCCGGCGGGGGCGGCCGGGTGGCGGTCAGGCTGGGCAACATCACAAAGATAAGCATTATTTTCCCATCCGACTCAGGGAATGGACAGCCAGGGGAACCACCAGGACAAGGGAACAGACATCCGATACACTCTGGGACAGGACCAGACCGTCCAGACCGAAGAGCCAAGTCCCGACCAGGACGGCCGGAATCAGGAACAGTCCCTGGCGGGCAAGGGCAACTATGACTGCCGGTACGGTCTGCCTTGTGGTCTGCAGGTACATGTTGGTCATTATCACGGGCGAAAGGGCCGGGAATGTGGCACACTGCCATCTCAGGGCACGGGTGCCGATCTGTATTACTTCAGGATCCCCTGCCCTGAAGAGACTGATGATTTCCGGAGCAAACAGCAGTCCCAGGACAGAGACCAGAAGGCAATAGACCGTTCCTGATGCGACAGAAAAACGGAAGCCCTGGCGTACCCTGTCGTAGAGTCGGGCTCCAAAGTTGAATCCGCAGACCGGTTGGAAGCCCTGGCCGAAGCCGATGATGATAGCAAGAGCAAAGCCTGCCACTCTCCCCACAATCGAGAAGGCAGCAACAGAGCTGTCGCCATAACGACTGGCGCAGAGGTTCAGGCACATCGTAGAGATTGCCATGAGTCCCTGCCTGAAGAGTGACGGCAGACCACCGGCTGTAATTTCCTTCAGTATTGAGGATCCGAGCCTGAATTCTTTGAGATGTACACCGACTCCACCGGAGCGGAAAGACATCCTCAGCATAACGGCAAAACAGAGTGCCTGTGAGATGAAGGTTGCCAGGCCGGCGCCGGAGACACCCATCCCCAACCCGAAGATGAAGAGAGGATCCAGGACGATATTCAGCAGGGCTCCCGACAGGATTCCGACCATGGCCAGCGAGGCGTTGCCCTGCAGCCGCATCTGATTGTTTAGCACGAAACTGCCCGAAATGAACGGGGCGCCCAGAAGGATGAAAAAGAAATATGGCCGGGCGTAAGGAAGGATGGTCGGAGTCGATCCCATAACCATCAGCATAGGGTCACAGAAAATGAGCCCCAGGACCGAGACCAAAGCAATGAGCACCATTGAATATACCAACGCAGAGACCGCCATGGTGGTCGCATTCCCTGGCTTCCGGGCTCCCAGCTGGCGGGAAATGTAGTTCCCGGACCCGTGGCCAAAGAAGAAGGAAACGGCCTGGATGAGGGACATGAAAGGAAACACAACCCCCAAAGCAGCAGTAGATTGGGTGTTGGTCTGCCCAATGAAGAAGGTATCGGCCAGATTGTAGAGGTTGGTGACCAGCATACTGAGAATAGTCGGAACAGCCATCTCGAGAATGAGCCTCGGGACCGGCTCCGTAGTCATTCGCAAATATTTCTCATCCTGCGCAGTCATAGTCACCGCATACAAAGATAATCAATCTTTCGGTACCGTGATGCAACACCACCACATCCGCCTGCCACGCCACAAAATCAAGCACCTTCCCAACGGCCAACGACCCACTCCCACAAAAGTACTCACCAACGCAAATCCCAACCGGCAGCGCCCACAAGAGTACCTACCAACACAAGTCCCAACTACACACCCAAAGTACCACTCCCCCCCCATCATCCGACCAGCAAAGCAAGTTCCGACAGGCGGGGATGCCACAGAGACCCCTGTGGGCATAGTCACCGTGGCAGAAGACTGGGGTACCTCGGTTGCGGTGGCAGGGTGAGTCTGGCTGGCGTGGTCGTCCG
>JBJFDD010000363.1:0-4479 GCA_051889815.1 Candidatus Cryptobacteroides sp.
GCTTCCTGTTGCCATTCCGCTTATGCCCAGATCCTTGTTTGAATTGCCGTTGAGAATTCCGATGTCGATTCCGGCCATCTCGACCGACAATGTGTCTTTGACTTGGAAGCCCACACCTCCGGAAATCCTGACCGACTGCGAGTTGCACAGGGCGGCAAAATTCTCCAGGGAGATGCCATCCTTGTCGGTGATGAACCTGGCTGCCGGAATGTCCCACTGCTCTCCGTTGTAGCGGAACTGCGAAGGAAGAACCTGTCCCTCGACCCTTAGACCCTTGCTTTCATCCCTTGAGATGAGTCCCATGATGTTCATGGAACCTTTGTTGCCGTAATTGCCCTTGTTGTCGTAGGAATATCCAAGCGAAAAGCGGTTGTCGTCCGCGAATATCCTGAAGGTGTTGTCCGTAAGCCTGAGGATGGATGCGGAAATCTCGGTGCAGTCGGCCGCCCCGTTGATGCTTCCGTCGGAGTTGTCCATGTTCAGCCTGAAATCCTTCAGGTAGTTCTTCCCGACAGCAAGCCTCGGCGACTTGAGGGACATCCTGACCAGGCCGTCCTTGGTGACGGAGATCCCGAGCCTGGTGCTGTCTGCGATGAACAGCCCAGGCTTGATGAAAGAAAGAACGTCGGTCGCATCGTGGACAAGAAGTTCCAGGCTGTACTCATTGCCCTGTTCTCCTCCTGCCTGCCCGGAGTACAACGCAGGTAGGTCCCTTCGTGTGGACAGGTCCTGGATAGCTCCGGGAAGGGAAGTGACCGGCCTGGTGCCGATAAAGGAACCTGTCAGGAAGGAAGACTCAATGTTGATCCTGTGTATCCTGTCGTTGGAGTGGGATTTGACAAGAATGTCGCCGACATCGTGCCTGCTGAATCCGTCTTCCAGCATCAGGTTCTTGACGAAGATATCCCCGATGATGTCTTTCTTGCTGACGGTCATGTAGTTGGCGTCAATCTGGCCGCTCAGGCGCGAAACCTCCCTTTCGTCCAGATGAAGGGCATGGAGATCGGCATATCCGATGTTCGCGTAGAACTTGTACAGGCCGTTCTGTGTCTTGTCCGACAGGGTGAAAAGCCCATGGAAGAGGAAATTGAGATTCGGGTCGGAGCAGATGATCCTTCCGTCGAAGGCATTGTCGGAAAGGGTTCCGGCTCCGCGGATTCCGGAATATTCATAACCCATGGCCGTCAACTTGTCGACGAAGACAGAATCCACCATCAGGGTCATCCCTTTTCCGCTGCTTTTCTTGACCGCATTGAGGCTTCCCCGCAGGGTACAATCCCCGAGGTTCTTCACTCCTGTCAGCATCCCCAGGTCGAGGTCCTCGGTGCTTACCTGGCCTTTGATGTTTGTCTTCCCGGACAACAGGCCGCCCACTTTCAGGTCTGCAGCAGCCATTCCCGAACCGGCGGCGAGGCTGCCGGTTATCCGCATTGCGTCGAGTGTCCCCGAGCCCTTGCCTTTGAAGGTAAGGATCTCTCCCGTCGCGAATTTCCGGATGTCGGTCTCCATCCCGGGAGCGAAGGACTTGAGCAGCCTTGAAGCCCCTTCCGTGGTCGCCCTGACATTTACGGCCCTCAGCTCGAATCCGGCAGATTGCAGGTCATTCAGCCCGGTGGCGGTCCCTTCCAGGGAAAGGTCGATTCCGCTTTCCTGCTCGGTGACGGCCAGTTCGTTGATTTTCATCTCATTGAGATTCCCGTTGATGTCAATTCCTTTCACCAGGAGGGCTGCTTTCCTGCCGCTTAGGGCAGGGATGAATCTCCCGAGAGTTCCGCAGTCGACCTTTGAATCTGTCATCCGGACTGTCAGGACAGAATCCTCGACACTTGCCAGAGGCAGGTTGACGGAACTGGAACCATCCTGGACTGTAAGAGCTCGGATTTCGGCAAGCCCGCTTCCTCCAATGATGCTCCGGGCAGTGAGAGCCAATGAATATCCGCTCTTGTGGGACGCTTGCAAGTTTCTGATTTCCGCCGAGAAACGACCATCCCGGAGGGAAAGGTCCCTGATGTCGGCCTCTTCCAGGACAGCATCCAGGTCCCGGAATGAAATGGCAGAGGACGGAAGCATGCTGTCCCCGTACCTGTCGGGATGGCGGAAGCGGATGTCATCCAGAACAATCCTGCCTATTCCGATGGGCGGCAGGTTTGTGCCGGAGCCACCGGAAAACCCGGCAAAGACCCTTGCCAGGTTGGTGCTGTCGCCTTCGGAGACAAGCGTCACCCCCGCATCTGAGATTTCCGCCCTGCGGATGCGGATTCCTTCGCCACTGAGGAACCCTTTGAGCGAAAATGTGGCTACTGAATATGAAACCTTGGCTACCGTGTCGGCTACTGTGGCATCGGCCAGTGTGGCAGGATGCCTGTCAATTATGGCCAGGTCCTTGATGGATAGGGCGTTGAAAGGACGGAAATGAATCTTCGAGAAGGTCACGTCTGCGTCCATCACCTTTTCCAGGGCAGAGGTTACCCTCCTGATTATGAGGGTCTGGACTGGAGAAGCCTGAAGCAGGATCCACACAAGGAACAGCAGGGCCGCCACCGACACCGCCACCTTTCCGACTATCTTGATTCTGCTTCTTTCCGACACTGCTGAGCCTCCTTTTCCCCCGGAAGCCTCACAGGAGGCCGCCAGGAATTACAATCTTCAAAATTAATAAAATTCTTTGAATTTCCATTTGTGCGAAATGAGCTGGAAAACCATTATCTTTGCAGTCCGAAAAATTCTTTGAAGATGGCTGACTATATCCTCGGAATCGAGTCCAGTTGTGACGATACCTCCGCTGCCGTGATAAGGGACGGATACCTGCTCTCCAATGTGATTGCGAGCCAGCAGGTCCACAAGGACTTCGGCGGAGTCGTGCCGGAACTTGCTTCCCGCGCGCATGAGCAGAACATCGTGCCGGTCGTTGCCACCGCTCTCGAACGGGCCGGGATCAAGGCCTCCGACCTGACAGCCATAGCTTTCACCCGGGGTCCCGGCCTGCTGGGCTCCCTCCTTGTCGGAACCTCTTTCGCCAAGGCAATGGGCATCGCCCTGAACATCCCGATAGTGATGGTCAACCATCTCCAGGGCCACATCCTTGCCGGGTTTGTCAAGCAGGAAGGCAAGGAAAACCGCCAGCCCGGATTCCCGTACCTGTGCCTTCTCGTTTCCGGAGGCAATTCCCAGATTGTCAAGGTCAACAGTCCTCTGGATTTCGAGATCCTCGGCCAGACCATCGACGATGCAGTCGGCGAGGCCTTCGACAAGTGCTCCAAGATGATGGGCCTGGGCTATCCCGGAGGACCTGTCATAGATGCCCTTGCCCGGGAAGGCAATCCGGACCGCTTCGTTTTCAGCAAGCCCCAGGTTCCCGGCCTGGACTACAGTTTCAGCGGTGTAAAGACCTCTCTTCTCTACTTCGTCAGGGATGAGATGGCCAAGGACCCGGCCTTCCTTGAGAACAACAAGGCGGATATCTGTGCCAGTTTCCAGAAGACCCTTATCGACATCCTGATGGGCAAGCTTCTCAAGGCTGCCAAGATGACCGGAATCAGGGACATCGCCATCGGCGGTGGAGTTGCCGCCAACAGCGGTCTGCGGTCCAGGATCGAAGCCGAAGGCAGGAAACGTGGCTGGAACACTTTCCTTCCGGAATTGAAGTTCACTACCGACAATGCTGCCATGATAGCCCTCGCCGGATGGTTCCGCTACAAGGCGGGCGAACGTACCCCTCTTGACGTCGCTCCAGTCTCGCGAATGGCAGATTACGGCGGATAGCCGACCGGACATACAGAATACACAGAACACCATGATAGAATTTGAAATGACAGGCCGTGTGGGCCGTGACCTCAGGAGCGACGATGTCAGGATCGTTGCAGCCAAGACCCTTGGCCTCAAGGGCAATGCAGTTATAAACGTGATTGACCCGACCAAGTCCTTCCAGCCGACCTTCCCGAATGCGGCGGCAACCTGTGTCATCGCCAGGCGCTCGATCGACGCCAGGGGCGATGTGGTCTATCGTTACCGCATCGAGGCCTACAATCATAAGTTCGAATCCTATGTGCCCTACGAGGTGCCGCAGTACAGGGATGTGACAGATGCTCCGGCCGTCATTGTCATCGGAGCGGGTCCTGCCGGCCTTTTCGCCTCCCTCAAGCTCCTTACCCTCGGCCTCAAGCCGATAATCCTCGAACGCGGAAAGGACGTCCACGAAAGAAAGTTCGACATGGCAAGACTCAGCCGTGAAGGAGTCCTCAATCCCGATTCCAACTACTGTTACGGCGAGGGCGGAGCCGGGGCATTTTCTGACGGCAAGCTCTTCACCCGCTCGTCCAAGCGCGGCGACATCAGGGAAGTCCTCCATCAGTTCGTCAATTTTGGAGCGAATCCCCAGATTCTCATCGACGCCCATCCGCACATCGGAACCGACCGACTTCCGAAAGTAGTGGAGAACATCCGCCGCTGCATCATCTCCAATGGTGGTGAATATCATTT
>JBJFDD010000364.1:0-4451 GCA_051889815.1 Candidatus Cryptobacteroides sp.
CGAAATCAACACTATGCAGAATACTATGCTGAACAGGTCGTTTTCAAGCGCATTCGCACCTGTGAAAGCCATTATCGCAAACACGATCGAGGCCGCTCCACGCAGGCCGACAAAAGAAATGAGGCATTGCTGGCGGAAAGGGTATTTGCGGAAATGACTGAGAATTCCGAATACTGCCG
The DNA here is from genome assembly GCA_051889815.1 of Candidatus Cryptobacteroides sp. Taxonomy (GTDB): domain Bacteria; phylum Bacteroidota; class Bacteroidia; order Bacteroidales; family UBA932; genus Cryptobacteroides. Next base: position 180 of record JBJFDD010000364.1, read on the forward strand.
CCGGGCGGGCAACAAGCAGCATGAAGACAGATATGGCCAGGGCGGGAAGAACGGCATCGGAAAGATTGTCAGGCCTGGCCAGAAGCCCAAGTACAAAGAATATGAGCACCTGCATCAGTCCGGTTAGACCATCGAAAAAACCGACCATTGCTTTCTTGCTGGAGAAATCTTCATTGCCAAGCATCATGCCGACTATGTAGGCGCTGAGGTATCCGTTTCCGCCCAGGACATCCGGGATTGCGTAGGATGCAATCGCTACTGCAAACACGAATAGTGTGTCGTAGCCGTTGGCCGTGGAAGATTTCAATCTGCGGAGGAACCAGCAGGCTGCTTTGGCTATGGCCCATCCCAGAATGCCGCCGAATGCCACTTGTGCGAAGATCATCCATGCCAGGGACCATCCCGTTGCCTCCTGGTTCACTGCAGAAATCATCACTGTGGTCAACATGAATGAGGCTGGATCGTTGCTTCCGCTTTCCATTTCCAGCAGGGGAGCGGTGTTGTTTCTCAGTCCGAGTTTCTTGCCCCTGAGTATGGAAAAGACAGAAGCTGCATCTGTTGAACTGACCACGGCACCCAGCAGTAAACTCTCCTCCCATCCCCATTGTAGAGCAAAATGGCAGAACACTCCGGTAAGCCCGGCAGTGATGACCACGCCGGCAGATGCAAGCAGGACAGATTCCCGCCAGACAGGCCTTGTGCTTTCCCAACGCGTTCCGAAGCCGCCGTAGAACATTATGAACAGCAGTGCTATGCTGCATATTTCCCTTGCAAAGTTATGGTTGTCTAGGTAAATGGGTATTGCTCCGACATTCCCGAACACTATACCAAGCACGATGAATGCAAGAAGTGCCGGAACTCCTATCCTTGATGAAATCCGGTTCAGCCAGACACAGATGAACAATACTGTTATGATGAGGATGAGGAAATAACTAGTCATATCAAAGGAATATCATGTCTTTTCCATGGCATGGATTCTCCCTGCCGAAATGCCAAAATGAGCAGCCTGCAAATTGCGAACCATTGGGCATTTCGGCCTGGCAAAACAATACAATATAGTTCGGCAACCTCAAAACCTGAGTCCTGTACCGATTACAATGGAGCGGGGAAGTGACGGACCGTAGATGTAGCCGCTGTCGCGCAGTTCACCCTGGTCGAAATCCTTCTGGTAGGCATTCAGGATATTCTTGACACCGGCGTGTATGCTGAGATGGCATATTCCCATTATCTTGAACTCATAGCTTACTTTGCAGCCCATATCCCAGAATGAGGGTGTGCGTACCGCAACATCCACATCAGTCCCGCTTCCCGCCATGTGCTGAGTCAGCATGGGACCTGTGTAAGTTCCGGACAGGTCAATGTCGAAGTTCTTGAATGGACTGTAGCAGGCAACCAGGTAGCCATAGCAGTCCGGCGAGCGGAAAATCTCCCTTTCCGGTTCGACATTCTCGTCATCACTCCACTGCTGAGGCTGGTCATATCGGCTTCTTTGCAATGTCGCACCTGCCTGGAAGTTCAGATTGCGGCCTATGGACAGTTTGCCCTCCAAACTTCCGCCGAACACTTTCGCTCCAGGGCCGTTGTACCGTTCAGTTATGGTGCTCATCCCGCCATCCGTCGTTTCGCCTGTCTGCCGGAGGGCGTAAGTGTCCTTCAGGATAGTAAAGAATCCCTCCGCCATGAGATTGAATTGCACGGAACCGATCCTGTGGTACCAATCACCCGAGAGGCTGAAAGAATGGGATCTTTCCTCTTTCAGGTTGTCTGCGAGAGTTATGCGGATCCTCTCGCCGCCAGCGACCAGAACGTGCAGGTCTTCGTCGAATGCCTGGGGCGCGCGGAAACCGCTGGCATAGATGGCGCGGAACGCAAGGTCGCGGAATGGACTGTAGCGAAGATTTACCCGAGGCGAGAATATGGGCCTGCTGATGAGATTGTGCTTGTCCATACGTACGCCGGCAAGCAGGCTCCAATGCGCATTCTTCCACTCATTCTGCAGATATGCTCCGAATATTTTCACGGACTGTTTTGTTTCATGGTCATATCCAAGTGAAATGTCGTGCAATCTGTCATAATTGTATTCCATTCCCGCTGTGAGTTGTGCAGGCATGAAGAAGAGCCGTTCGAACTTGCAGGAATACTGACCGCCGGCAACGCCTGTGAAGTCCGTGGTCTTCCCGTAGGCATTCGGATCCATCCCACCACCGTAGTAGCTGTTCCTGTCAATATCTTGGGCTGAGAGGTATGCATTCCAGGTGTGCTTTCCTTCAGGACTTTGCCCCTCAAAACTCAAGGAACCGCTGTTGTTGATGTGTTCTGTCTGCTCGGCGATAAGCGCCTCGTGCGCAGGACGGTCCAGGCGGTCTCCGCCTCGTCTGAACTCCTTGAGACCGTGGTATTCGTAATTGATTTTTGAATATGGGCTCACCCTCAGATGACCTCTTGTCCCTATCGTCAGCGAGTTTAGGGTCGGAATCTCCGTGAATCCGTCGGAATCCGCATCAAAGCCGTTCCTGGCACGCCTTTGTCCGAACACGAATATTCCTGCCTTTCCGTCATCCGAAACCATGGATGCATTGATGTTGGTGTTGTTGTCTAAGGCCGGGCCGATGCCGATGGATGTAAAATCGTGCCTGATTTCAGCGCTGGACCTCATGGCTTCCCTGGTGATGATGTTGATTGTTCCACCAATGGCAGATGCTCCGAACAGGGCTGACCCTCCGCCTCTTACTACTTCCACCCTGTCAATCATGGCAGCAGGGATCTGTTCCAGTCCGTAAACTCCTGCCAGAGCGGAGAATATCGGCCTGGAGTCTATGAGCACCTGTGAATAGTGACCGTCCAGTCCGTTGATCCTTGCCTGGACGAAGCCGCAGTTCTGGCAGTCATTCTCCACTCTGACTCCGGGCTGGAAAACAAGTCCGTCAGCAAGAGTGGGGGATACCGTCCTGGTGAAGATGCTGTTTTCCACAACGTTCACAAGGCTTGGGGCTTCCTTGCGCGAGGAGTGGTTCCTCGTAGCGCTGACCACAACTCCGTCCAGGGCTAGATTCTCTTCTTCGAGGATGAAGTTGGCTTCGTAGGTCCCGCCTTTCTTCAGGTCCAGGCTTATGGAAACTTCTTTGTATCCTACAGCCGTGGCAACCACTTCAAATAAGCCTTCAGGCAGGTTGCGCATTGAATAATGTCCCGATGCCGAGGTCTGGGTACCTATGCTGGTCCCTTTGAGCAGGATTGTGATAAATGGAAGATGTTCGCCAGTCCTGGCGTCAGTCACGTGACCTGAAATGCTTATGTCCGTTCTTGTCTGTGCAAATGAATATGTAAACCCGCCAGCGGACACGGCGAGAACAGCCGCTATTGCAGCAAAATAAATATTTCTTTTCATTGGATATGTTGTCGTTATTGGATAGTGTTGGAATCCGGGCATGGTTGTCCATTGCCCGGCAATTTACTTGAAATCACTATGATAACGACGCAGGAGGAGCCCTCAACCCGAGGATGTGATGGATTATCCTGCCGACTCGTATGTCTGGCAGGATGATTTCGTTTGCTTGCTCTATTGGGAGGAAGCAAACTTCCAGATGCTCCTCTTCTCCCGTCTGGAAGATGTTGCTTGAAAGAAGCTGTATGATCTGGTATTGTGCGTCGGTGTGGCTGTGTGATTTGGCGCTCCAGGGATGTGAGTGAACAATCCTTCCCTCAGGACCCTCGTGTACGTGGGTGAAGAGGTTTGTGGATGCAAAAAAGAATCCAAACAACGCCAGCAGCAGCGCGCTCCAGTATTTGTCAAGTCTTCTCAAATGGCTTCAAATTTAAGAAAAATTATTTTATTTACATACAATTTTGAACGCTTGGCAGAGCTTGTACTCCGTTATTATCTACGTATTCCGGACCAAGGTCGGCCACTAATTCCTGCCTGAAAAGGCCCAAATGATGCTCGTCTACCTATTAAACAATAGGTAAAAATGAGCAAAAACCACCAAAATTCTCCGCCGCGGCTCTATTTTTCCGGAGCATTGTCGGCCAGCAGAATGTCAAATCGCCTAACTTTGCCTCTAAAGACCGAGGACTTCCTGTACGCACTTGCCAGAGCTCTTGAGCACTATGGCGGAGTACCACAGATAGTTGTCCCTGACAACTTGAAGGCAGGATCTTGCTCATAGATGTGATTTTTCCTGCCATATCTGTCTTCCTTTGTATTTCGAAAGTTGAACAACAAAGGTAAGAGGAAGACAGGGAAAAGTGACCGAACATGCTCCGGAATATGTA
>JBJFDD010000365.1:0-4443 GCA_051889815.1 Candidatus Cryptobacteroides sp.
AACGGTGCCGAGCCTTCGATGATCTTCCTCCAGAACCACGGTGTGTTCGTGGGAGGACAGACCCCCGAGGAAATCGACGCCATCTACGCCGACATCGTCTCAAGGCTCGAGGCAAGGGTAGAGGCCCTTCCTGAGGGAGAAGCCCCGGTCTGCAGCTGCGTGACCGAGGTTGTCCCTGCCATCCGTGCCATCCTCAGCCGCAAGGGACGTGGCCTGAAGACCCTCAAGGTCACCAGCAACGCCCTCGTTGCCAAGATGACCGAAAGCGCAGAAAGCGTTGCGAAGATTGCTGTTCCTTTCTCGCCTGACATCATCGTCTACTGCAAGTCGGAGTACATCTACATCGACGCCGAAACAGCAGAAGGAAAGATTGCCCAGGCAGAGGAGAAGATCGAGGAATATGTAGCCCGCCGCGGCCACACCCCTAAGGTAATCCTCATCAAGGGCATCGGGCTTGTCGCAGCCGGTGACCACGCCAAGAACGCACAGATTATCACTGACGTCTACATGGACGCCATGAAGATTGCCTGGTACGCCCAGTCGTTCGGAGGCGAGCACGCAATGGAGCCGGCCTGGATCAGTTTCATCGACAACTGGGAGGTGGAGAATTACCGCCGCAAGGTTGCCGCAGGATCCTCAAAGGGCCGCGTAGAGGGCAAGACCATCATCGTCACAGGTGCCGCCCAGGGCTTCGGTGAAGGCATCGCACGCCAGCTCATCAAGGAAGGCGCCAACATCGTCGTTGCCGACCTCAACGAGGCTGTCGGAGCCGCTACCGCTGCTTCTTTCAATGAGATCGCCAAGACGAACAGGGCCATATTCGTAAAGGCAAACGTTTCCGACCTTGACAGCTGCGCCGAGCTTGTACGCACGACCATCCTCAACTTCGGTGCTCTCGACGTGTTCGTTGCCAATGCAGGTGTCGCCCGCGCAGGTGACCTCGAGACCCTCACCCCGGAGACCTTCGACTTCGTGACCAAGATCAACTACCACGGATTCTTCTACTGCGCAAAGGTTGCAAGCCACGTGATGAAGATTCTCACCAAGTACGATCCTGAATATTTTGCAGACATCATCCAGATCAACTCCAAGAGCGGACTCGAAGGCTCGAAGGCGAACTACGCCTACGCAGGTTCGAAGTTCGGCGGCATCGGCCTGGTCCAGTCCTACGCTCTCGAACTTGCTCCGTTCAACATCAAGGTCAATGCGATCTGCCCGGGCAACTTCCTCGACGGACCGCTCTGGAGCGACCCTGAGAAGGGCCTCTTCATCCAGTACCTCAATGCCGGAAAGGTTCCAGGGGCAAAGACAGTCGAGGATGTCCGCGAGTACTATCTCTCGAAGGTTCCGATGCACAAGGGCTGCCTCCCGACCGACGTTGCGAAGGCAATCCTCTACGCCATCGACCAGACCGGCGAGACCGGACAGGCAATCCCTGTGACCGGCGGCCAGGTCATGCTCAACTAACAGGCTATCACATTCTTTCAACATTGTATAATATGAAGAACCTTGATGTCAAGATGATGCATCCTGCAGAGCAGATTGCAATCATCATCAGCAGAATCTACCTCAGGAAGATGACCACGACATCCGGAGGAAATGTCTCCATCATGGACGACAACGGAGACCTCTGGATTACTCCAGCCGGAATCGACAAGGGTTCCCTGACTCCTGACGACATTGTCTGCGTGAAGGCCGACGGAACCATCGTCGGAAAGCACAGGCCGTCATCGGAGTATCCTTTCCACAGGGCCATCTACAAGATGAATCCCAAGGCTCATTCAGTAATACACGCCCATCCTCCGGGACTCGTGACCTTCAGCGTGGTACACCAGGTTCCTGACACCAGCATCATCCCCCAGGCCCGTGCAGTGTGCGGACCTGTCGGATTTGCTGAATATGCCCTTCCGGGAAGCGAGCTTCTCGGCGAAAAGATTGTCGAGGCTTTCCAGCAGAATCCGCAGTACAAGGCCGTCATCATGGAGAACCACGGTGTCGTCCTCTACGGTTCGGACATTGCAAAGGCCTACCAGAGATTCGAGACCCTCGAACTCTGCGCCCGCACAATCATCAACGCAAAGACTCTCGGCACTCCTACATTCCTGACAAAGGACCAGATCGTGAAGCACGAAATGGCGGTCAACACTACTTTCCGTCACTTCATGAACGTCGAGCACCCGTCCGAGGAAAGGGCTATCAGGACCGAAATCTGCAAGATTGTCCGCAGGGCATGCGCCCAGGGGCTGATGTGCAGTTCCTACGGTACCGCTTCAGTCCGCTGGAAGGACAACGACTTCCTCATCACTCCGTCCAGCGCCCAGCGTTGGGACATCATGCCTGAGGACATCGTCCAGGTCAAGGACGGGATGGTAGAGGCCGGCAAGACCGCAAGCCGCTCCGTAGCCCTCCATTACGAAATCTACAGGCGCAACCCGAAGATCAACTCCATCATCCTGACCCAGTCCCCTGCCCTGATGGGATTCTGCACGACCGGAGTCAAGTTCGACGTGCGTACCATCCCGGAGAGCTGGATATTCCTGCAGGACATCCCGATCTTCCCGTTCGGAAGCCAGTACGACGAGCACCTCGACGAACTGGCAGAAGAGTTCAAGGACAGGCCTTTCGTGATGCTGGCCAACGACTCGGTGCTCGTCACCGGCGACAAGCTGATCAACACCTTCGACCGTCTCGAGGTTGCTGACTTCAGTGCAAGGTCCCTTATCCTGGCTGCTCCTCTGGGCCCCCTCAAGCCGATTACCGACGAACAGATTGAGGAACTCAGGGTTGCTTTCCATGTGGGTGAATAACAAAAAGGAAGTACCCATAATAATGGATAGAAGAAAATTTGTGAAAATGGCTGGTCTCTCAGCCGCCGGCATAGCCGCTACAGGCCTTATGCCGGCTGCCGGAGCGGCCGGTCTTGCAGAGGTCCCCGGTTGGGACCGCAAGAACAAGGATCTCTTCGGGAGCAAGCCGAAAGGTCACTTCTCCATCAGGCAGCTTTCATCAGTAACGGACACCATCGGAAACTCACACATCCTCCAGACCAAAGGAGGGAAGGTCATCGTCATCGACGGAGGCTTTGCAACGGAGCAGGATAACCTCAGGGCAAACATCGCCTCCCTGGGAGGTCATGTTGACCTTTGGTTCCTCACCCATCCTCACCAGGACCATATGGGTGCATTCAACGAGATTCTGAAGGACCGCAGGGGCATCACCATCGACAAGGTGGTATATTCAAGGGTCCCGGACGATTTCCTGGACAGGGAGCCTGCCAATGCCGCTGATGCAAGGGCCTACTACAAGACTATCGATTCGGTTACCGAGGGCGTGGATATCCTCGACCTGCACCGGACTGGAGGGCGGTTCGACATCGACGGCATCGGAATAATGGTGCTGGGAGTCGCCAATCCTGAACTGACGATGAACCCTTACAACAACCAGTCGATGATCATCCGTTTCTGGGACGACACGAAATCCCTCGTGATTCTCGGAGACGCCGGCATCGAGTGCGGTGACAAGTGCCTGGCCAAGTACGGCGACTACCTGGACTGCGACTACATGCAGATGGCCCACCACGGCCAGAACGGATGCAGCGAGAGTTTCTACAAGTCGGTTGACTTCCGTGCCTGCCTTTGGCCTACGCCCAGCTGGGTCTGGGAGCCGGCTCCGCAGCACACCCACCTCAAGACGAGGGACACCCGCCGCTGGATGGATGAAAAGGGAGTAACCGAGCACCACGTCAGCTGCATCGAAAAGGACTGGTTCCTGGAATAGGAGCCTTCCCCGCACATCAACATATTCAATGACACTTAAACTTTATTCTACAATAATGCTACGCAACACTATCGCATGCTGCCTGCTGGCCCTGGTTTCGGGCATGGCCCTTATGGCGCAGAACAACATCCCTCCGGTCTTCGCCGGAGACGAGGAACTTTTCCGCAAGGACATCATGACCCGTACCTACATCACCCCGAAGCAGGTCTACTGGACAAGCAGCTCCACTTCGGTGCGTGACGCACAACTGCTTCTGAAGCCGAACACCGGACAGTCCGACATCTTCGCTTCAGGCATGTGCCAGCTTGTCAACAAAGGAAGCGACAAGGCTTCAATCATCCTTGACTTCGGAAAGGAAATCCACGGAGGCCTGAAGATTGTCATCTCTACGGTCTCTCCTGCCAAGACTCCGGTTTTCCGGATCCGTTTCGGCGAGTCCATCTCCGAGACCTGCTCCGAGCTCAACACGACCACTTCTCTTGTCGAGACCGGGAGCAACGAGGTGATGGACTTGAAGAACAACACCGCCACCAATGACCATGCAATGCGCGACATGGAGCTGACTTGTCCGTACTACGGTTCAATCGAGGTGGGTTCCACCGGCTACCGTTTCGTCCGCCTGGACCTGCTCACCGACGACATGTTGGTCAACCTGAAGGAAGTCAC
>JBJFDD010000366.1:0-4414 GCA_051889815.1 Candidatus Cryptobacteroides sp.
AGGTGGACGCTCCCGCACAGCATCCTGATGCTGTGGGAATATGGCGGAGCATCACCTACACATATTCAGACGGCTGCAGGATAATCCTCGAAGGCGAAGGCTTCGAAAGCCCGGGAAAGGTCCCTTACATCGAGGGCCCGCTCGGCAAGGTCTACAAGGGCTTCGAATGTACCATCCCGAACGTTATGGACATCATCAACTCCCAGCCGGACCCGGAGCCGCGCAACACTGACTTCCTCGAATGCGTGCGCACCCGTCAGAAGTTCGCCCTCGCCGAAGAGAACGGTCACCACAGCTGTACGATCGTGAACCTCGGTTCCTGTGCCCTGAGGCTCGGAAGGACCCTCCACTTCGACCCGGACCGCCAGGTCTTCATCGGCGACGATGCCGCCAACGCTCTCATCAACCAGCCGATGCGCGCCCCTTGGGGTTCAATGATTCTTTAAAAGACTTCTGAATATGAAACAGTACATAATCCTATCCATACTCTCCTTCGCGCTGGCAGTGTCCATGACGGCTCAGGATGCGCGACAAAGGTCAACTGACACAATAGTAGCGGATGTTCTTGCCGCGATGCCCGCAGCCACCGTTGGCGACCAGGCAGTCCAGATGGCTGACCTCGCCTCGGCCGCACCGTCTTCCGTGGTCAAGGTCGCATCCATGCTGAAGACAGCCGGCCCCGGAGTAAAGAACAATGTCTATGAATATGCCCTCACAGGCCTTTCCGCCTACGCATCGGCAACACCTTCCGTCCGTCCGGCAGTCTGCCAGGGCTTTGTCGAGGCCATCAAGGCTACTTCAGACAAGACCAACCGGAACTTCCTGCTGGCTCAGCTCAGGCCTCTTGCAACCCTTGCCCAGGTACCTTTCCTGAAGGAACTTGCCCAGGAGGATCCCGCTCTTGCACCAATGGCTCTCGGAACACTTGTGAACATCCAGGGCTCCGACTCTGCCATCTTAGAGCTGGTCAAAGGCTCTGCAGTGGACAGGAGCCTCCTTGCTGATGTTGTTGCAAGGAAAGGTCTTTCCTGTGCCGAACCGGTGCTGCTGGATTGGGCAGCTTCATCTGAAGGTCATGAACTGGATGCGGTCTGTGCTGCTCTTGCAGAGGTGGGTTCCTCCGCATCCCTTGAGACTTTACGCTCCGCAAGCCCGGCGGAATATGCCTCACTGGCAGTCAGGCTTGCAGACGGTAGCAATGACAAAGCCGTTGCCAAGGCCGCGAAGGCTCTCCTCGCCTCGGAAGTGTCCGCCTACAAGTCGGCAGGCGCCCTCGCCCAGATGAAGAACAATCCTGCAGGTGCCCTCAAGACCCTCTCGGCAGCCCTTGGAAGCGGTGACGTCCAGTTCAGGAATGCAGTTCTTGAAGGTGCATCAGAAGTCGTCGGGAAAGAATCTGTAGCCTCTTTCCTTCAGGATGGATTTGCAAAGTTTCCTTCCGGTGTGAAGATTGATGCCCTGAACTGGTTCGGAAGCAATGCCGTCCACACTGCCTCTTCGCTTGTAGCCTCTGCAGTCTCCGATCCTGCCTGTGCATCCGAAGCGATTATGGCAGCCGGCAAACTCGGAGGGGAGGACTGTCTGGCAGCCCTGGCCTCACAGCTTGCCGGACCGAATGCCGACAAAGCCGCAAAGGCCCTCAAATCTTTCAATGGAGACATTCAGGATGCCATTGCAGGAGCACTTGCGGCCTGTCCTGCCGATGCAGCATCCCTTGCCCCGATTGTGAACCTTGTCGGAGGGCGCAGGCTTTCCGGTCTTGCTCCCATGATATTCAAACTTACGGAATCTCCAGACGAAGCTGTTGCCGCACTAGGCAGGAGCGCCCTTCCGGGAGTTGTGACTGCCTCTGACATTGAAAAGGTTGCCTCCCTTCTGGACAAGGCCGGCACCGAAGGGACCATCGAACAGTATTCAAAAGCCCTCGGTGCTGCCATCAGTACACTTCCTGCTGCTGAACAGGGCGCGAAGGTCTCCTCCCTGATGAAGAATGCATCCTCTCCGTCCAATTTCTACAAGGTCCTTTCTTCGACCTGCTCCGACGAGGCTGTGAAGGCTCTTTCCGAAGCTTTCAGCCAGAATCCGGACGAAAAGATTGTGGATGCCCTCTCCTCAATTCATAACTACAACGCGGCTCCTGTCCTGCTTGACATCGCAAAGAACTATCCCCAGTTCAAGGACAAGGCAATCAACGCATTCTCAATCCTTGTAGCAGCATTTGAAACCAATCCGGACAAGAAGGTCGGGCAATATGCCCAGGCCCTCGGCATCGCCGGGGATCCTGAAGTCCTGAAGGAGATTCTCGTCAAGGTAAGAGCCCTGCCGACGATGAAGGCATTCAACCTTGCCGGCAAGTACCTCGACCGCGAAGACCTTAAATTTGCTGCAGCCGACGCAGTCAGGAAGATTGCCTCAGTCACCAGGGAAGAACTCGACTACAACACCCTCACGGACTACCTCGGCAAGGCCGCCAAAGCCTATTCCGAAAGGGGACTAGCCGATGATGAATATGCTGTCAAGGAGATTGAGAAGATACTCGATGAAGCGGAACCGTCCCCGGTCTCACAACTGACTCCACAGGAAAAGAAGCAGGGTTTCGAGATGCTCTTTGACGGCACGAACCTGGACAACTTCCAGGGCGACAAGGAAGGCTATCTCCCGATGAACGGAGCCATCTATGTCTCCGCCAACTACGGAAGCACCGGCAACCTCTACACCCTCAAGGAATACCGCAATTTCGTCTTCCGGTTCGAGTTCTGCTTCCTTCGTCCGGGAGTCAACAACGGAGTCGGAATCAGGACTCCTATGGGCGTCGATGCCGCCTACGAAGGAATGTGCGAATGCCAGATTCTTGACCACGATGCCGACATCTATGCAGGATGGCTCCGGGAGTATCAGGTCCACGGTTCTGTCTATGGTGTAATACCTGCCAAGAGACTTGTCCACAAGCCTCTCGGAGAGTGGAGCACCGAGGAAATCCGCGTTGAAGGCGACCACATCAAGGTTACCGTCAATGGGGAAGTCATAGTGGACGGAGACATCCGCAAGGCCTGCAAGGGGCACAATGTAGCCCCTGACGGGAGCGACACCAACCCTTACACAGTCGATCACAGGAATCATCCCGGAATGTTCAACAAGAAGGGCTATGTTTCCTTTTGCGGCCACGGGGAAGGCCTGAAAATCAGAAATGTCAGGATACTCGACCTTGACAGATAAAACACTTGACAAATCATCAAACAATTTTGAAATGAAAACCAAAACCAAAACAATCATTCTCGCCTTCTCAGCCGGTCTTGTGCTGGCTTCATGTGCGCAGAAGGCTTCGGACATTACCCTGATCAGCGGCGAATTCGCAAAAGATGCACCGGAAGAGGTCACTGTAGCCATCCCCGGCAAGGATGAAATCAAGATTGCCGTTGTTGACGGCAAATTCAGCGCAGAAGTTCCTGCCGACAGGGCTTCCCTCTCCCTGCTTTCCGCAGAGAACGGATTCAAGCAGAGGTTCATCTCCGACGGAACAGCCCTTGTCTTCACCATCGACTCTCTCGGAAAGGCATCCGTGAAGTCAAAGTCCCCGAAGATTTCCGTCCAGATGAAGAATCAGGCCTACAGGGATGCACAGAATGCCATCACCGACAAGTACAGGAGCCTTCTTTCCAGTGCGGACGAAGAGCAGAAGGACTCCCTCTACAATGAATATGAAGCCGAATATTCAGCCCTCAACGAAGAGTACTTCAACGCCAACAAGGACAATTTCGTCTCATCAGCTGCCCTTGCCAACATGCAGTTCGACTACACCCCGGTCGAGCTTGACTCCCTGATTTCGACCCTCGATTCCGCTGTCATTGCAAACGACATCGTCACACGTATCAAGAAAGGTGTTGAGGCCCAGATTGCCACGGCCGAGGGAAAGATGTTCTCGGATTTTGAAGTTGGCGGCACCAGGCTCTCCTCTTATGTCGGAAACGGCAAGTACATGCTGGTTGACTTCTGGGCATCCTGGTGCGGTCCTTGCAAGGCTGAAATTCCGAATGTAAAGAATGTCTGGGAAAAGTACGCCGGAGAAGATTTCGACGTCCTCAGCATTGCTGTCTGGGATGAGAAGCAGGCCTCGATTGACACAGCCGCCGCCTATGGCGTGAAATGGAACCAGATTGTCGATGCAGGATCCGTCCCTACCGAGATCTACGGCATCCAGGGCATTCCTCACATCATCCTGTTCGGTCCTGACGGCACAATCCTCAAGAGGGATCTTCGCGAAGAGGCCATCGAGACCGAGGTAGCAAAGTACGTCTCAGCCAAGAAATAACACTGCCCCTTGACGGAAGATAAAACACTGTCAGTCAGGGATAAAATTGCCCTGTTTCCACATTCCCCGGGAGCCTATCGCTACTACGATGCCTCGGGGAAGGTG
>JBJFDD010000367.1:0-4405 GCA_051889815.1 Candidatus Cryptobacteroides sp.
GCGGTTGAATAATTTTTTTTCATTCCCGGCAATCCTGCCGAACCATCTTGAGTATTCCTCCCTGACTGCTGAAGAAGATGTGTTGACATAGGCGGACCGCCCGGACTCGGAATCCTTCACATGGACCAGGCCGACATCGGGAACTGTACGTTCCCGGGGGTCATAGACCTTTATCACCGAGATGTCATGCCTGTTGCGGGCCACCTTGAGGGCATCCTCATAGCGGGGGCTGCCGTCCGGGTTGACATCCAGCATGTCGGAAAGCAGGAATGCGGTACATTTCTTCTTGATGGCATTCGTGAGATACCTCAGCGCCATGCCGATATCTGTTCCTTCCGACTGAGGCTCCAGCTCGATTATCTCACGGATGATGTGGAGAAGATGGCTGCGTCCTTTCTTGGGAGGAATGAACTTCTCGACCCTGTCGCTGAAGAACAGTGCCCCGACCTTGTCGTTGTTGATGCTGGCTGAAAAGGACAGGACGGCGGCAATTTCCGCGGTCAGGTCACGCTTCGTCCTCACACTGGAACCGAACAGCCCGGAACGGCTTATGTCCACCAGCAGGACCACCGTCATCTCCCTCTCCTCTTCGAACACTTTGACATAGGGCGACCTCAGGCGGGCGGTGACATTCCAGTCCATGGAACGCACGTCATCACCGTACTGGTACTCACGGACTTCACTGAATGCCATGCCGCGTCCCTTGAACGCACTATGGTACTCACCGGCGAAAATCTGGTGAGACAGGGCCCTGGTCCGGATTTCAATCTTCCGGACCTTCCTGAGCAGTTCGTTTGCAGAAGATTCAGATGCCATGACCGTTACGGAACTACAACAGCATTGATTACCTCGGAGATGATCTGCTCCGTGGTGACATTCTCGGCCTCAGCCTCATAGGTAAGACCGATCCTGTGCCTCAGGACTTCGTTGCAGACCGCCCGGACATCTTCAGGGATTACATATCCCCTCCTCTTGATGAAGGCATACGCCTTGGAGGCTGCGGCAAGCGATATGCTGGCACGCGGCGAACCGCCGAAGGAGATGAAGTCCTTGATGCGTCCAAGACCATATTCCTCAGGCGTTCTGGTCGCATAGACTATGTCCACGATGTAGCGCTCGATCTTTTCGTCCATATAGACATCCTTGACGACGTTGCGGGCGCGGATGATGTCCTCCGGACGGATGACGGCATTGGCCTTCGGGAAAGTGCCGGTATTGTTCATCCTGATAATCTGTTTCTCTTCCTCTTTCTTAGGGTAACTGACCACTACCTTGAGCATGAAACGGTCAACCTGGGCCTCCGGGAGAGGATAGGTTCCTTCCTGCTCCACCGGATTCTGGGTAGCCATCACAAGGAATGGTTCAGGAAGCTTGAAAGTTGAATCGCCGATTGTCACCTGGCGTTCCTGCATCGCCTCAAGAAGGGCGGACTGCACCTTCGCAGGGCTTCGGTTGATTTCGTCCGCGAGGACGAAGTTGGCAAAGACAGGACCCTTGTGGACTTCGAACTTTTCATCTTTCTGTGAATATATCATCGTGCCGACAAGGTCTGCCGGAAGGAGGTCCGGAGTGAACTGGATACGGCTGAACTTTGCATCCACAGCCTGGGAAAGAGTACTGATGGCCAATGTCTTGGCAAGTCCAGGAACTCCTTCAAGGAGGATGTGCCCATTGGCAAGAAGTCCTATCAGGAGATTCTCGACAAGATGTTTCTGGCCGACGATGACCTTCCCCATCTCGAGGGAAAGCAGGTCGACGAAGGAACTTTCCTGCTGGATTCTGTCATTCAGTTCTTTGATGTTTACAGTTTCCATTAATGGTTAATTTTTGATATTTTTGTACTTATAAAAATCAATCAAATGCGTTACAAGGCAGTTCTATCCTATGATGGTTCAACCTTCTGCGGCTGGCAGATCCAGAATGATGCCAAGACCATACAGGAAAGTCTACAGAATTCGCTGTCGACTCTCCTGAGGGAAAAGGTGTCCGTCACTGGCGCCGGCAGGACAGATTCCGGGGTGAACGCAGTCAACTACGTGGCCCACTTCGACTCGGAAGTCCCCGACCTGGACGCTGCAGCCCTTTGCTACAAAATAAATGCCATGATTCCGGCAGGAATCCGGGTGCATTCCATCGTCCCGGTCTCCCCGGAGTTCCATGCCAGGTTCGATGCCACCATGAGGGAGTACAAGTACTTCGTACACAAGAAGAAAGACCCCTTCATGACTGAATATTCATACCTCTGCACCTACAATCTTGACATCGAAAAAATGAACCGGGCAGCCCTAATGCTTCTCGGACGGCACGATTTCCGCTGCTTTGAAAAAACCGGAGGAAACAACAAGACTTCGGTCTGCACTGTCACCCTGGCCCGATGGGAGAAATACACCCCGACCCATGTCAGCGTGCTGGGTTATCCCTGCGGGGAAGATGACTACCTTGTCTTCACGATCAGGGCGGACAGGTTTCTCAGGAATATGGTAAGGGCCGTGGTCGGCTCACTTCTGGACGTCGGCAGGGGGAAACATCCAGAGGATTGGATCGGAAGCCTGGTCAGCAGCGGTACAAGAAGCGATGCCGGGGAATCGGTGCCCGGAAATGCATTGTTCCTCAGCAAGGTGAATTATTAGGAATAAGCAAGAAAATTGATTATTTTTGCAAGATTAAAAACGTACGATAAACCATGTTGTTCCAATTACTACAGGCCGAAGGCCTCGATTCAGCCATGGCAGGGGCCATGGCAAACTCAGCAGCCGCAGCTCAGGCAGCCCCACAGCAGGTCGAGCAGACATATTCACTGATCCAGATGGCTTCCAAAGGAGGATTCCTGATGATAGTCCTCGCCATCCTTTCAGTCATCGCCATCTACATCTTCGGGAAGAAGTGGTGGATGATAAGCAAGGCACAGAAGGTTGACAAGAATTTCATGAGGGACATCCGCGACTATATTCATGAAGGAAAAATCAAGTCTGCTATCGCCCTGTGCGAAAAATACGACTCCCCTGTCGCAAGGCTCGTGGAGAAGGGCATAGAGAGAATCGGACGTCCCCTCTCCGACATCCAGGCAGCCGTTGAGAACATGGGCAACGTCGAGATTGCAAGGCTCGAGAAGGGGCTGACCACCCTGGCCACCATCTCCGGAGGTGCGCCGATGATCGGATTCCTCGGAACAGTGCTCGGCATGGTCCAGGCCTTCTTCAACATGGCCAACGCCGGCAACAACATCGACATCACCCTGCTCTCCAGCGGTATCTACACCGCCATGATCACCACTATCGGAGGTCTTACGGTAGGTATCATCGCCTATTTCGGCTACAACTACCTTACTTCGCAGATTTCCAACCTCGTGTTCAAGATGGAGAGTGCGACCATTGATTTCATGGACCTTCTGCACGAACCTGCAGACAACGAAGAGGAGAGATAGAAGATGGCATTCAAGAGATCCACAAAGGTTCTTTCGGAGACTGTGACGTCTTCGATGACCGACCTTGTGTTCCTGCTGCTGATTTTCTTCCTGATCACCTCGACCCTGGTCAATCCGAACGCCCTCAAGCTTCTGCTTCCGAAGAGCACCGGACAGGTCAGCGCCAAGGCTACCGTTTCAGTGTCCATCAAGGACTGGGGAGATGACATGTACACCTATCACCTCAACGGCAACGAGACTCCTGTCCAGTTCGTCGATCTTGAAGACGGCCTGATCGAACTCCTCCAGGCCGAGGAGGACCCGACATTTTCAATCTATTCAGACGAGACAGTGCCGGTCAGGGAGATTGTAGGAGTGATGAACATCGCCAAGAGAAACCATTACAAAGTCATACTAGCCACACAGCCTGAATGATGAAACAGTATCTTCGTGACAGAAAGAAAAAGAGCGAAACCGCAACGGTGACCGGTATCGTGCTGACGGTGTCGGTACACATTGCCGCTTTGCTGTTCTGCAGCTTCACGGGGATGAAGTACCTTTATCCTCCTCCACAGGAGCAGACATTCCTGATAGATTTCGAAGAAGAGGAACAACCTGTCATCCGCAGGCAGCGTTACGGGAGGATGCCCCAGGCAGAGACGGTTGACAAGCAGAAGCCTGTCAACCTTATCCAGAAGAGCGAATCTCCGCACAAGAGTGTGGCCGAGAACAAGAGTGCAGAAGGCAAGCCGGACGACTTCGGCGATGTGGAGACTCCGGTCCAGAAGGAGGAAATCGACAGGAACTCGCTCTTTCCGGGGATGAGCAGGAAGGATTCATCACTAGCTCCCCACGGAGCCAATGAATCCAAGGACGAATTCAAGGCAGGCCATCCGGAAGGCAACACCTCAACCGGCAAGACAGACAGCACCCCGAATGCGCGGCTCAAGGGAAGGAACGCCCTCGGTGCCCTTCCGCGGCCTTCCTACACAGTCCAGGATG
>JBJFDD010000368.1:0-4382 GCA_051889815.1 Candidatus Cryptobacteroides sp.
AGAATGCTCTCCAGCCTTGGCAGGACCCTGAGGTCTTTGAGGTAAACCGGCTTCCGATGACGGCGACTTTCGTCACGGACCAGCAGGAGACAGTTTCCCTTGACGGAATATGGAAGTTCGCCTGGAGCGAATCCCCGGCCGGAAGGACTGAAGGATTCGAGGCAGTCGCCTTTGATGATTCCGGTTGGGGCACGATGCCGGTGCCGGGAATGTGGGAGCTCAACGGCTACGGCGACCCTCTCTACCTGAATATCGGCTATGCCTGGAGGGGAAATTTCGCGAACAATCCCCCTGTCGTGCCGACCGAGCGGAATCATGTCGGCCAGTACCGACGGACGTTCAACCTGGATGATCCCTGGATCGGGAAGCAGATACGTCTGCGGATCGGTTCGGCAACATCCAATGTGCAGGTCTGGGTCAACGGCAGGAAGGTCGGCTACAGCGAGGACAGCAAGCTTGAGGCAACCTTCGACATCTCCCGCTATGTCAGGCCGGGCGAGAATCTCATCGCCCTGGAAGTCCACCGCTGGTGTGACGGGACCTATCTGGAAGACCAGGATTTCTGGAGGTTCTGCGGAATCGCCAGGGGCATCACCCTTTTCACCAGGGAGAAGGACCGTCTGGAGAATGTCAGCATTGTCGCCGGGATGGACGGAAATTTCACCGTCAAGGCCGAGGTGACCTCCGGCATCAAGTCACTCTCCTTCGAAATAGCCGATCCGTCCGGCAACACAGTGGCCACTGTTTCGGGCAAACCGCTCAAGGACGGCACCTGTACTCTTTCCGGAACGGTTGACAGCCCTGCTCTCTGGAGTGCCGAAACACCGGTTCTTTACACCCTGAAGGCAAAAGCCTCTACCGCAAAAGGCCTGGCCGAAAGCACTTCCGTTCGCTTCGGATTCCGCACAGTGGAAGTTGTCGGGGCGCAGCTGCTTGTCAACGGTAAGCCGATTCTGATAAAGGGTGTTGACCGTCACGAACTGAGCGAGGACCATGGCTATGCCGTCACCGTCTCCGAGATGATCGAGGACATCAAGGTGATGAAGAGCCTCAATGTCAATGCGGTCCGCACCTGCCACTATCCTGACGACCCTCTCTGGCTGGAACTCTGTGACATCTACGGACTTTATGTCTGTGCAGAGGCCAACATCGAGTCGCATGGAATGGGCTACGGGGCTGAGACTCTGGCCGCGCGCAAGGACTATCTCGCAGCCCATCTGGCCAGGGATTCCAGGATGGTAAAGAGGGACATCAACCATCCTTCAGTCATCATCTGGAGCATGGGCAACGAAGCCGGAAACGGAGAAAACTTCTACGAGTGCTACCGCTGGATCAAGAACTACGACCCTTCAAGGCCGGTACAGTACGAGAGGGCGGACAATGACTGGAACACGGACCTGACGGTGCCGATGTACGCAACGCCGAAGTGGTGCGAGGACTATTGCACCAACGACCCGAAGAAGCCCCTGATTCAGTGTGAATATGCCCACGCGATGGGGAATTCGATGGGCAACTTCAAGGAATATTGGGACCTCGTCCGGAAGTATCCTGCCTACCAGGGCGGTTTCATCTGGGATTTCATGGACCAGGCCATCCGCTGGCCTTCCAACAAGGGAGGTACCGACATCATTTTCGCCTATGGGGGCGATTTCAATGGCTACGATCCGTCGGACGGTTCCTTCAACTGCAACGGTGTCATCGCCCCTGACCGTACCTTCCATCCTCATGCCTATGAGGTCCGTTACCAGTACAGGAACATCCTTACTGCTCCAGCTGATGCCGGAAACGGCAGGGTCAATGTCCACAACGAGTTCTTCTTCAAGGATCTTAGCCAGTACAGGCTGCTCTGGACCCTTCTGGTTGACGGTGAGGCTGCAAGAACCGGAGTGGTCGAGAATCTCGATGTTGCTCCGGGAGAGACTGCTGTCGTGGACCTTGGCATCGGGAAAATACCCCAGGAGGGCGGCGATGTGTACATCAATGTCAGCTATGTGCTGAAGGAGGCGGACGGTCTCCAGCCGGCAGGTACCGAGATTGCCTATGACCAGATCACTGTCAGGGAATCGTCTGCGCCGGTCTTTGTCCCGGGCTCGGCTTCTGTCGCCGGTAACGCACTTGAATATCGGGTGACCGTGGACTCCCACATATTCAGTGGCATATTCGCTGCTCCGGAGGCTGCTCCGCACCGGGTGACTGCCTGGGAGGCTGCTTTCTCGAAGGAATCCGGCGCCCTCTGCAGCTACACTCTCAATGGCGAGGAAATGCTCTGCGAGCCTCTTCTCCCTGAATTCGGAAGAGCCCCTGTGGAGAATGACCTCGGAGCAAGGCTGGACCAGCACCTGGGCGTCTGGAGATATGTCGATCTGAAGGTCAAGTCAATGACAGTCAATGCTGTTGCGGACGACGTGGAAGGTTTCGCCAGGGTGGACGTCGAATATTTCCCGATTGCCGGTTCTGCCGCTTCCGTCATGATGTCCTATCGAGTCTATCCTGACGGCTCGATCAGCGGATGCGAGTCCATGAGGGATGCCGGCAAGCTTTCCGAGGCTCCGGCGATGTTCCGCTACGGAATGAAGTTCGCGATGCCGGGCCGCTGGTCCGAACTGGATTTCTACGGCAAAGGTCCTTGGGAGAACTATTCCGACAGGAATTCCGCTGCGATGGTCGGCCGCTACAGGCAGACTGTCAACGAACAGTACCACTATGGATATGTCCGTCCACAGGAGTCCGGAACAAAGACCGGTATGAAGTACTTCCGGGTACTTGACAGCAAGGGGACAGGCCTGGAAATCTCTTCCGATGTGAAGTTCTCAGCCTCTGCCCTGCCGTTCTCCATCGCGCAGCTGGATTGCATCAAGGATGGCCTCAAGCCGGGAAAGGCAGACAACGACTACATCTACGGCCAGCAGCTGCATTCCCTGGAACTCAAGGAGGAAGCCCATGAGAATGACCGCTCCAATGGGGTGACCCATGTCAATTTCGACCTGGTGCAGATGGGTGTCGGAGGAATCAATTCCTGGGGCTCCTGGCCTCTTGAGGAGTACCTCGTACGTCCACAGGAGAGGGACTTCAATTTCGTTGTCCGCCCGGTGTGCCGCTGATGGGGCATAGCTCCTGGATTCATGAGTTCCCGAAAGCTAGAAAGAGCCGTTATGAGTAGCAGGCCTGCCGTTTCGGTAATCATCCCTGTCTTCAAGGTTGAAGACTACATCGACCGTTGCCTTCGGGGACTCTTCTCGCAGACCCTCGAAAGCATCGAGTACATATTCATTGACGACTGTTCCCCCGACAGGTCAGTCGAGATTCTCGAGTCGGTCCTTCGGGAGTTTCCTTCCAGGAGGTCCCAGGTACGTCTGGTGCGTACTGAACGGAATTCCGGCCAGGCCGCCGTCAGGGCACTCGGAACCAGGGCTGCGGAAGGGGAGTACCTGATCCATTGCGACAGCGATGACTGGGCCGAGCCGCAGATGTACGGGAAACTATATTCAAAAGCGAAGGAAGATGGCGCCGACATCGTTATCTGCGACATGTTCAGGAGCGATGGCCGCTCGGACTCGTTCTTCGGCTGCGGCTTCAGGGGACAGGAAAGCTATCCCCGGGATGTCGTGGCGAAAAGAGTGTTTCCCGCACTCTGGAACAAGCTGGTCCGCAGAAGCCTTTTCGACTGGGAACATTTCGCTTTCCCTGTGGAGAATCTCGGAGAAGACTATGCCATTTCTGCCCAGGCTGCCGTCCGTAGCGCCAGGGTCTCCTATGTCCCGGAGCCGCTCTACCACTATTTCACGAACCCTTCCTCGATCACCAAGGACACGCGACCGGACAATGTGGTCCGCAAGTATCTTTCTTCGCTCGCCAACATCAGGCACGTTGAGAAGGTCTTCGGTGCGGCAGGACTGTTGCCTGAATATTCCGGCTGCCTCGAAGCAGCTAAACTCTCGGACCGTTACTATCTTCTCCGGGACCATCTCTGCCAGGATGATGTCCGCCGTGTCTGGAAGTCTTCCCTTCCTGAACTTGGAGGGTATGCCTGGCTGCTGAACAGAGAGGCGCAGCCCAAGGCGAGGATAATGTCCCTTCTTGTCGGTTCCTTTCTTTGATAGTTTGTCTAAAATGCTTATTTTTGTGAGATTGTAGACAATTTGTCAGTTTGCCGCCCGGTGGCACGATGATGGCAGGCGGGCAAAATGTCTTTCCAGAATGATTTAACGATAGTATAATGGCATTAGCAGGAATATTGAAGAAACTCTTCGGCTCCAAGGCCGACAGGGACCTGAAGCAGATCAGACCGATTCTTGACAAGGTTCTTGCCGCGTACGGACCGATTGACGCGCTTACGGATGACGAACTTCGCTCGAGGTCCGCTGCATTGAAGGAACAACTGG
>JBJFDD010000369.1:0-4376 GCA_051889815.1 Candidatus Cryptobacteroides sp.
GCGCACATCGATCCTGACTGATGCGTAGAATTTGAGCGCGTTTCCTCCGGTGGTTGTCTCCGGATTGCCGAACATGACTCCGATCTTTTCCCTCAGCTGGTTGATGAATATGCAGCAGGTGTTGGTCTTGGAGATGTTGGCGGTGAGTTTCCTGAGCGCCTGGCTCATCAATCTGGCCTGGAGGCCGACCTTGTTGTCGCCCATCTCGCCTTCGATTTCCGCCTTCGGGGTAAGGGCGGCGACAGAATCGATCACGACGATGTCCACTGCTCCCGAACGGATGAGATTGTCAGCGATTTCAAGTGCCTGCTCGCCGTTGTCAGGCTGGGAGATGAGAAGAGTCTCCAGGTTGACCCCGAGAGCCTTTGCATAGGTCCTGTCGAAAGCATGCTCGGCATCAATCATCGCTGCGATGCCTCCCTGCTTCTGGGCTTCGGCTATCGCGTGGATGGCGAGTGTGGTCTTTCCGCTGGACTCCGGCCCGTAGATCTCGATGATCCTTCCGCGCGGGTACCCTCCGATTCCCAGGGCGTGGTCAAGCGCAACGGAACCGCTTGGAATGACCTGAACGTCCCATTGTGGCTGATCCCCCAACTTCATGATCGTCCCTTTCCCGAAATCCTTCTCAATCTTGTCGATCGTGGCCTGCAGTGCCTTGAGTCTTGCGGCATTCGCATCTGCGGCCTTTACCTCTACCTCTTTTGCCATAATGAAATCTGGTTAATTCTATAAAAAATGATGTATTGTTGTCTACTTCGGCAAAGATATTGAAATAACCTGACAATCGACCTTAAAGAAGGTAAATTTTTCTTTATTTTTGCAAAAATGCAATAGGATCGGATATGCGCCAGACACTGCTTGGAAAAACCCCTTCTGAACTCAGGGAAGCCGCCATTGAGGCCGGCCTTCCTGCTTATGCCGGCAAACAGCTTGCACAATGGATCTACGGCCGCAGGGTCAAAAGTTTCGACGAGATGACCAACATCTCCAAAGCCGGCAGGGAGGCTCTCAAGGAACGCTATGACCTTGGGGTTGTCCTGCCTTCGGCCTGCCGGGAATCTTCCGACGGGACCAGGAAGTACCTCTTTCCTGTCGGTGAGGGCAACGCAGTCGAGGCCGTGATGATTCCGGACGATGACAGGAAAACCCTCTGCGTCTCCTCCCAAGTCGGCTGCAGGATGGGCTGCAAGTTCTGCATGACAGGTCGCCAGGGCTTCCACGGCAACCTTCCGGTTTCCATGATTCTTTCTCAGTTCATCGCAATCGACGAGTCCATGGGCCTGACCAATGCCGTCTTCATGGGAATGGGAGAGCCGCTGGACAATTATGACAATGTGATGAAGGCAATCGGGGTGCTCACTGCAGACTGGGGATTCGGCTGGAGCCCCAAGAGGATAACCCTGTCCACGATCGGAGTGATTCCGGCGATGAAGAAGTACCTCGACAATTGCCGCTGCCACATTGCGGTCAGCCTGCACAACCCGTTCGGGGAGGAACGCGCCCGGATGATGCCCGTCCAGAAGGCCTGGGACATCAGGGACGTCGTGGAACTCCTGAAACAGTACGATTTCACCGGACAGCGCAGGGTGAGCTTTGAATATACCATGTTCAAGGGGCTGAATGACGACAAGCGCCATGCCGACGCCCTGGTCCGTCTGCTCCGGGGACTGGAATGCCGGGTGAACCTGATCCGTTTCCACAGGATTCCGGACGCTCCGTACGACACCTCTCCCACAGTCATCATGGAGAATTTCCGGGACAGGATTTCCAACCAGGGAATCACCTGTACGATAAGGGCTTCCAGGGGCGAAGACATTCTTGCCGCCTGCGGGATGCTTGCGGGCGAGCACCGGCAGAAACAACAATAATGACAGTAACCTTCATGAATATGAAAAACTATATCGGGACTTTGATGGCGGCTTTTGCCGTCATCCTTTGCATGGCATTCCCCAAGGCTGCCTATGCCCAGCATGATGTGCTGGACCGCCAGCGGGAGGAGGCGGACCTGAGACTCGACAAGATCAGGGCGAAAATGGATAATGTCAGGAAGACCAGGAAACGCCCTGCTGTAGCCCTCGTCCTGAGTGGCGGAGGCGCAAAGGGAGCGGCCCATGTCGGTGTGATCAGTTACCTGGATTCGCTCGGCATTCCGGTGGACGTGGTCCTCGGAACCAGCATGGGAGGTCTTGTAGGAGGCATCTATGCATTGGGTTACAGCCCGGCACAACTTGATTCCATAATCCGCAACATGGACTGGGAGATGGCCTTGAGCGACAAGGTTCCCCGGGAGTACCTGTCATATTCAAAGATACAGTACAAGAACAGATATGCCCTTTCGTTCCCGTTCTACTACCAGAAGGACGAGTACATGATGCAGGTCGAGGACCAGATGCAGTACCCCCGCAGGAACGGGGACCTGCATTTCGGCGCGGATGGGCAGGATGCCTCGAAGATGGTCAAGGACAACATCCTTGGAAGCCTTCCTTCGGGGATGGTCTATGGGCAGAATGTCGGCAACATATTCAGTTCACTGACTGTCGGGTATCAGGATGAGTGCGATTTCTATGATTTCCCGATTCCTTTCCTCTGCGTTGCGACGGATCTGGTCAGCGGGACCGCGAAAATCTGGACGCAGGGCAAGATCAACACCGCCCTCCGCTCCACGATGTCCATCCCGGGACTCTTCACTCCTGTCAAGACTGACGGCATGGTGCTCGTGGACGGGGGCATGCGCAACAATTATCCGACGGACATCGCCAAGAAAATCGGAGCCGACATCGTGATCGGAGTGAGCCTCAATTCCGGATACCGCGGCTACGGGGAAATCAACAACCTTGGTGACATCATCGATTCGGGCATCGACCTGATGGGCCGTGATTCCTTCAAGGCCAATGTGGACATCCCGGATGTCTCGATCAGGCCTGACCTGCATGAGTATTCGATGATGAGTTTCGACACTAGAAGCATCAGCACCATCATCGAAAGGGGCTACCAGGCAGCGCAGGCGATGGGGCCTCAGCTGGATTCCCTGAAAAGGATTATCGGTGAAGACCGTACTTCATACCAGGCGGAGCCGGCGGCAGACATCGGTTCGGCACCGGTGATGGTCTCGGGGGTCGAAATCAGCGGGGTTTCCGACGAGGAAAGCCTCTATCTGATGAACCGCCTGAAGGTGAAGGCCGGGACGATGATGGACAATTCGGACATCGAAGATGCTGTAGCCACTATATTCGGGACCGATTCCTTTGACTATGTCAACTATGAACTGACAGGCGACAGGGAACCGTACCGCCTGATGTTCAACTGCAAGAAGGGCCCGGTCAACAATGTCGGTCTCGGAGCACGCTTCGACACCGAGGAGATCGTGGCTGTACTTCTCAATGTCGGGCTCGGTGTCCAGAAGATCCGTGGCTCATCCTGGGATTTCACCGGGAAAGTGGGCGCAAACCCGTATTTCCTCGGAGAATATTCCTACTGCATGGCAAATGGCATGTCGGTCAATCTGGGGATGAGCTACAAGTTCGTCGACCGGAACAAATTCAACCTCGGCTTCAACAAGTTCACCCTCAATGTGAGCGACTGGCGCGGGGAACTCTCCCTGTCGAACATCAAGTGGTCCCAGTTCTACCTCAAGACCGGAATCCGCGCAGACCGCTTCATCCTCGGATCAATCTTTTCCGAATCATTTATCGGCGAATATGATGAATCCCAGAAACGCAACGGGTACATTTCCGCATTCCTGGATGCCAGGAACGACAACATGGACAATCCTTATGTCCCTTCCGGAGGCCATTCCGTAGGTCTTTCCTACCAGCTTGTGTTCGGCTCCTCGCCGTCTCACATCAAGGATGTGCATGCCCTGACCTTCGATGCCCGCAAGGTTTTCGGCAAGGGAATGTTCTCATTCATCCCGTCCCTGAACCTGCGGTTCCTCATCGGCGATGAAGTCCCTCTGGTGTACTCGAACTACATCGGAGGTACCATGAACGGCCGGTACATGGACCAGCAGATTTCATTCTACGGAATCGACAATGTGGCGATGATGCGCAAGGACCTAGCAATTCTCCGCATGGATTTCCGCTTGAGGCTGTCCCAGAACAATTACCTGACGGCTATAGTCAACTATGCTGCCTCGGCAAACAATTTGGTCGACTTTGCCGATTTCAGCGATAAAGTCACTTCAGTGCACGGCGCGGCATTGCAATACACATACAATTCAATTGTGGGTCCTGTCCGCGCTGACCTCCACTGGTCATCCCAGTCAAACAAGCTGGGGGCCTTCCTGAGCATCGGTTTTGACTTCTAGGGGTATGGCTGAATATTCAAAAGTACTTTCGCGTCTGCAGCTCCAGTGCTCCAGAAGGGAGTATTGCAGC
>JBJFDD010000370.1:0-4348 GCA_051889815.1 Candidatus Cryptobacteroides sp.
GAAGGGAAACCGCCGAAAGTAGTCTTGTTGCCGTTGATGGTCACACGGTCACCAGCCTTGAGGTCGGCCTTGCCTTCAACATAGACGGCTGAAGTACCGTCGGAAAGGACAAATCCCTTGGAGGAGATTGCCATGACTGAAGACTCGAGAATCTTTGCAGGTTCACCATCCTCGATTCCCGGGAGTTCGGAAACGGCGAGTTCCATGGAACCAAGATAGCGGTCACCGCCCTGATTGATCGAAATGTGCCCGACGACATCCTTGAGACGTCCGCGGAAATAGATATCAGTAGAACGCGGCCTGTTGAGTACGCCGTCAATCACGTTGTCAGCAACGGAAATGGAGATCTCGGTATTTCCCTTTCCTGAGGAAGGAGAAACCTTGATCCAATCCACCTCGGGAGCGTCCATAACCCAATCACCGTCAGCATAGACCCAAGTGGTCTGCGGCTCTGCTCCCTGCCCGACGAAGTTGAGAAGGGTCTCTTCCGTGAGAACAGAATTGGCCGGCATGTCGATTTCCTTGTCCTGGCATCCGGAGAATGCGAGGACTGACGCTGCCAGGGCGAGCACGGAGAGTTTGAATTTATTGATCAGTTTCATTGTTGGAATATTCAGAGATTAATATTTGAGTCCATCGTTCCATCCCGGGTTCTGGGTCAGGTTCGGATTGAGCTGACGCTCCTCGATAGGAATAGGATAGAGATAGTCCCTTTCTTCATTGAATATGTGGTCGATGCCCTGCTGGTTGTCAACATAGCCGTAGTTGCCTTCGCTGAGGATGACGCCAGTCTTGTCTCCGATCTTAAGGAGTTGCATGGTCTTGTCTGAAGGTTTTGCGCCCTCATAGAGCCAGACATCAGGCTTCCCGTCACCTGTAAGGTCATACTTGCCGGGACCAGGGAAATACTGGCCGTACATCTTCTGGTCAATGCACTTGCCTTCCTTCCACCTCATGAGGTCGTCCCAACGCTTGCCCTCCTGGGCGAGTTCGATGCTTCTCTCACGACGGATTTCGAGGAGAATACCGACATTGGAGGCGTTGCGGAGAACAGGGTTGAGGTAGCCATATTCATCGCTGAGAAGATATGGGTCCGGTGATGCAAGGGCATCGGCGAGAACCATGTCAGGCATGCCGACACGCCTGCGCAACAGGTTGACTGATTTGTCGAGATCTTCCTGGGTGATGGTTCCGAGTTCGGCCTTGGCCTCTGCGTAGATGAGATAGATTTCTCCGAGACGATAGATCGGCAGGTCGTTGTAGGACTTGTCAACGCGGTCAACCTCAGGAAGGGTGACATCCATGACGAACTTCACCAGCTGGAATCCGGTAACGCTGCTTCCGAAATCCGGAGCAAGTACTTCGGTACCTCCGATACGGGTGTAGCCCGGAGTTCTGGTCAGGCAGGCAAGACGCGGGTCCCTATCGGCAACTTCTTCAAGGAAAGGCATGGTCTCCCAACCCTTGCGGTCGGTGAAACGGGTACCATCCTTCATCAGGAAGCTGTCCACGAACTTCTTTGTAAGTCCGGGGGCGCCCTGTGTGGACATTGTGGCGAATGCGGTGGTGTTGTTCTTGCGCTGGACGGTCCTGTCGAACTGCATTGCAAGAATCATCTCATCAGTGTCTGCATTCTCTTCAGCGAAGAGCATCAGATAGTTATCCTTGAGTTTGTAAGGGCCGGCCATGACTTCCTCGGCCGCCTGGGCTGCAAGATTGAGGTAATCCTCTGCACTGTGACCGGAAAGGGTGATACCGTGATACCTGCGATAGGTACCCTCATAAAGGCAGAACTGGGCCTTGAGGGCAAGGGCTGCATACTTGTTGACACGGTAAACCGACTTTGCGGACGGAAGTGATGCGATGGCCTCGTCGATGTCTTCCAGCATGTGTGTCATGATGACTTCGCGGGAGTCGCGTGACGAATACAGTTCTTCGGCATCACTTGCATAGGAAGTGCCGACCCATGGGACATCGCCGAACCTCTTCACCTTCTCGAAATAGAAGAATGCGCGGAAGAACTTGGCCAGGCCGGCATATTCAGTCCTGACATTCTGGTCAGGGCATTTGTCGATGTTTCCGAGAAGATCATTGATTCTTCTCAACATGGTCCAGGACCAGCCGCCGCCGGTTGAAGGGACGGTGCGGACATTGCCGCCACGCAGTTCGTTTGAAAGGTTCAGGTTGATGATGTGGTCACTCTGCTTCTCGTAGAATGAATCATCAAACTGGGAGTAGAATGCATTGGAGAACATCTTGAGGTCCGCCTCGGTCTTGAAATAGGAATCCGGACTGATTGTGGACTCAGGAGTCTTGTTGAGGAAGTCGCCATCACAGGAGGCGAAACACAGCAGGGCTGCAGGAAGTAAGATTGCAAATATCTTTTTCATTTTCTTGTCCTCCATTTTTAGAATGTGATGTCAATACCGAACATATAGGTCTTCTGCCAAGGATAGGCATAGTGGTCACGGGCATTGGCCGATTTGGAATCCCTGGTGTAGGCTGATTCCGGATCGAGATACTTGGTGACTTTCTTGAGAGGAGCCCAGTAGCAAAGATTCTCGCCTGAGAAGAACACGCGTACGTTTTCAAGATGGATCTTGCGGGTCAGGGCCTGAGGGATGGTGTAGCCTACAGTGAGGTTCTTGAACCTGAGGTAGCGCAGATTCTGAAGGTAACGGCTGTTGACCTTGCTCAACTCACCGCCGGTCGATGAATATGCCCTCGGCCTAGGGAAGTAGGCATCCGGATGCTCCTCTGACCAGCACATCTTGGTGTAGAAGTCGCGAGGAATGAATGATACATAGGAATAGCTGTACGGACCCCAGAACGCGTAGTTCATGCCTGCCGGATACCAGTAGTGGTTACCGGTACCCTGGAAGAAGGCGCTGAAGTCGAATCCGAGCCAGTCGAAGGAGAGAGTCAGACCATACTGGAGACTTGCAAGACTGTTTCCGAGAATCTTCCTGTCACCCGGGTCGTCAAGAGTACCGGCTCCGAGAGAGAGCTTGCCGTCGCACTCGTGTCCGATGACAATCTTCTGTCCGTTCTCGTCAAGAACATAGTTGCCGTCGGCATCCTTCTGGTAAACAGGCGAGGTAGGAAGATCGACATAACGGAGGTCTCCTGCAAGCACACCGCCAGTCATACGGCCGGTGATGTAGGACTCGATGTCACAGACTTCCGCATTGTACCTCTTGGCTTCTTCATCAGATTCGAATAGACCGTCAACCACGAAACCCCAGATGTCACCGATTCTCTTTCCGACATAGTAGTCATTGATGCGGTTGGTAGGGTTGTTGGCGTACCTTGTTACATAAGTGGCATAGTCACTGAGAGTTCCGCTGATGCTGTAGTTGAACGGATGGCCTGCGAGCTGGAATTCATCCCTCCATGAGACAGCCAGTTCGTAGCCTTTCGTGGAGAGGTCGGCAGAGTTGGTCTGAGGAGCATCGGCGCCATAGACACCTGGAAGCTTGATGCCGTCCACAAGCATGTTGATGGTGTTCCTGACATAGACATCAGTGGTAACCTGGAGTCTGTTCTTGAACATTCCGAGGTCCAGGCCGAGGTCATACTGGTTGGCTGTTTCCCATGTGAGAGATGAGCTGACCGGTGCGGACAGGGAAGCATATTTCGGGTTCGTACTGCCTTCTCCGAAATTGTAGGAGTAGTGGCCTGAAGTATTGAACTCGTAGAAGGAGATCGTCTGGAGATAGGCATAGTCAGACACTTCCTGGTTGCCAAGGCTACCGAAGGAGGCCCTGAGCTTGAGGTTGTTGACTACAGGTTTTACGGAAGCGAAGAAAGGTTCCTCGGAAATACGCCATCCGGCAGAAGCCGAAGGGAAGAAGCCCCATCTCTGTCCGGGAGCAAAGCGGGATGTTCCGTCATAACGGGCGGAAGTCTCGAACAGGTAGCGCCCCTTGAAGTCATAGTTGACACGAGCGAAGAAACCCAGGAGAGAGAATGCAGTCTGACCGCCGCTTACTGAAGACACAATGGCTCCGGAGGCATCCGGACCCACGAGATTGAGGTCGTTCAGTTCGGTGCTCATCAGGTTCTGTCCCGCGGCCTTGACCGTCTTCCGGTGATAGGTCTCGAGGTTCATGCCCGCGGTCACGGTAAGATGATGTGCATCCTTAAAGGTGTCCTCATAGGTACCGAAGACGTTGCTGGAGATCCTGTTGTAGGTCGCAGTAGTCTCAGTCAGCTGATTCGTGCCCGCACCGGTGGTGTAGGACTCGATTTCGGCATCGGGATACCTTCTCCAGGACATCGGATAAGTACGTGACATGTCACGGTTCTGGTAGAGCCTGTAAGTGGCGTTGGCAGTGAATGAAAGCTG
>JBJFDD010000371.1:0-4318 GCA_051889815.1 Candidatus Cryptobacteroides sp.
CAGGTCTATTCCGACAACGTTCTGTGCTTTCTTGTCCAGCATCGCGTCCGCCATGACGCGAAGGTCGTGAGTTATCATATCGTGTACTTTTTTTATTTTTGCAAAACCAATAAGACGCTTTGACGAATTTACAAATATACAATATTTCTGCCAATATGGAACAACTGACAGCGGAATGGCTTGATGAAGCCGATTCTACCAACAATGAGGTCTGCAGGCGTGCCGATGAGCTTGACAATCTGTCAGTCATCGCTGCAGTTTGTCAGACTGCCGGGCGCGGACAGAGAAACAACAGGTGGCTGGCACGGCCGGGACAGAACCTTACTTTTTCGGCGTTGGTGCGATTCGGCCAGGACGGAATCCCGCCCCTGGGAGCGGCCATGCAGTTCGGCATCAGCGAGGCGGCTTCCCTTTCTGTGTCCGAATACCTTGAGAAGGAAGGGATAGCCTCCAGGATAAAATGGCCGAACGACATCTATGTCCGCAACCGGAAGATTTGCGGCATGCTGATAGAAAACACCCTTTGCCTCGGCAGTGTCTCGAGAAGCATCATCGGAATCGGTCTCAACGTCAACCAGGACAGTTTCCCTCCGGAACTTGCAAATCCGACATCGATGACCCTGGTGAGCGGACATGAATATGACCTCCGCTCGGAACTGTCCTGCCTTCTGCAGATCCTGGACCGGCAAATCCGCAGGATAGGACCATCGCAGCATGATGAATATGTCGGGAGAATCTACCGGCTTGGAGTCTTCGAGGAGTATTCGGACTGCCGGACCAGGGAACGTTTCGTCGGGAAAATCAGGGACATCACCCCTTCCGGACTGCTTGTTGTCGAGACGAAAGAAGGCAAACTCAAAGAGTTTGCCTTCAAGGAGATAAACTACATTATCTAAAATAACTCATTATTATCGGGCGTCTCTCATTTCCTTGATTGCAACTGCCGGATCCCCTGCCTTGAAGACCGAACTTCCTGCGACAAGCATCGTTGCTCCGGCCTCTGCAAGGATAGCGGAGTTGGCCTTCGAGACTCCACCGTCGACTTCTATGTCGCAGACTTTTCCGAGCCGGTCCATCTCGGCCTTGAGTGTTCTGATCCTGCCGACAGAATCCTCGATGAACTTCTGTCCTCCGAAACCGGCGAAAACAGACATGATCAGGAAAAAGTCAACTTCCCCGATGTAGGGGAAAAGCCTCTCTACAGGGACATCCGGATTGATTGCAATACCGGCCTTGGCGCCGGTTGACTTGACCAGCGCGATGACCTCTGAAGGATCCTTTCCGGCCTGGTCACAGGCCTCCAGGTGGAAACTAATCAGACCGGCTCCAACCTTTGCGAATCTTTCGATGTACTTCCAAGGGTTGACAATCATCAGGTGGACATCCATCGGAACGGTCATGACCTTCGCCATGGCCTCGGCGAGGGGAAAACCGAATGATATGTTGGGGACAAGGCTGCCGTCCATCACATCGATGTGGATGAGGTCGGCATTGGCGTTGATCATCCGGAGGTCAGGCTCCAGATTGAGGAAATTGCCTGAAAGTATTGAAGGTGCGATTTTTACCATTATATGAAATTATTTGTCATTCAAGATTGGTTATTACATCTGCAAGATGGGCGGTGAACCTCTCAAGAGAGGCAAGGTCAAGCCTTTCGCCCGGAGCATGGACGCCGCAAAGGGTCGGGCCGAACGAAATCATGTCCAGGCCGCCGAACTTCTCTTCGAAGAGACCGCATTCCAGGCCGGCGTGAATCGCCTTGACCTGGGGATCGGTACCGAACAGTTTCCTGTAGGACTCCACGCACTTGCGGAGGATGGCGGAATCCGGATTCGGTTTCCATCCTGGATATTCAGAGTGATGCTCGACCGAAGCTCCCCTGGAACTGAAGCAGGACTCTACACGGGCGGCAATCTCTTCCCTGCTTGCCGTGACGCTGCTCCTCTGGGATGTGACCACGATTATCGAACCGTTCCCAGGCATCTTGACTGATGCGAGATTTGTCGAAGTCTCAACAAGGCCTTCGATGTCGCGGCTCATTTCAATCACTCCGTGCGGACACCCGGCGAGAGCTTCCAGGCACGCGGAGGCTACCTCGGCACAGATGGCAGGGGAATCTGAATATGCCGGAACGGCTTCGAACCTCACACCCGGATCTGTGCCGGAATATTCAGGGGCAACACTCTTTGCATAGGTTGCGAAGCGGCTCCTGGTTGCCTCGATGTCCGGGACAGCGACTACGGCGTTGCATTCGCGCGGGATGGCGTTCGGCTTGTTGCCTCCATCGATGGAAATCAACTGGAGACCGTAGGAATATTCAGTTGACAGGAAGGTGGAAAGAACCTTTATGGCATTCATCCTGCCTTTGTTGATTTCGTCTCCGCTATGTCCTCCAAGTCCGTTGCTTACGCTTATCTTCAGTACCTGATAATCAGGACTCTGCTGTTCGTCTCTGAAAGTGAAGCTTGCAGTGGTATCCACTCCTCCTGCGCAACCGATGAACAGTTGTCCCTCATCTTCTGAATCGAGGTTGATGAGAGTCTTTCCTGTGAAGAATCCCTTCTCCATCCCGAAAGCACCGTCCATCCCGGTCTCCTCCGAGGTGGTGAAGACGCATTCTATTTTTCCGGTTTTGAGGTTCCCATCCAGAATCATCAGCATGGCAGCGACCCCGATGCCGTCATCGGCGCCGAGTGTGGTTTCCTTTGCAATCATCCAGCCATCCTCTATCACATAGCTGATGGGGTCGGTGAGGAAATCGTGCGTGGATCCGGCGGCCTTTTCGCACACCATGTCCTGATGCCCCTGGAGAACCAGGACCGGTACATTTTCCTTGCCCTGCGAGGCTTCCTTGACAATGCAGACATTGCCTGCGGCATCTGTCCTGCATTCCAGCCCCTTTGAATGCGCGAACCGGATGAGATACTCCCTCATCCGTTCTTCGTGCCCCGATTCGCGGGGAATTTTTGTTATTTCCTTGAAATATTCAAGGATTCTGTCGGTATATTCCATAAGCGGGAATCTGTTTTTCCTAATGTGCCTCCGGAACAAGAATCCTCTCTATGTCGTTGACATACTGCTTGAATGTCTTGTCCGTCGACATCAGGTCAGTGACGGTCGAACAGGCATGGAGTACGGTTGCATGGTCCTTTCCGCCGATTTCCAGGCCGATTGTCGAAAGGGAGCATCCCTCAATCAGGCTGCGGCTCAGGTACATGGCAATCTGACGGGCCTGTACGATGCCTCTCTTCCGGGATTTCGAGAGAAGATTCTCCCTGGTGATGTTGAAGTAGTCGCAGACCACTTCCTGGACCATGTCAATCGTGATTTCCTTCTGTTCCTCGCCGATGATGTTGCCGATGACTCTCTCGGCAAGGGCGACAGTGACCGGCTCCTGGCAGAGGGTCGCATTGGCGATGAGCGAAATCAGCGAGCCCTCGAGTTCGCGGAAATTGGAGCGGACCTTGTTGGCGATGTAGTCAAGGACATCGTCCGGAACGTCGACTCCTTCGCGGAGACACCTCGCCTTGAGCATGTCGAACCTTGTCTTGTAGTCAGGGCGCATCAGCTCTACCGAAAGCCCCCACTTGAATCTTGAGAGAAGTCTTTCCTCGAAGTTCACCAGGTCTGCAGGAGAGCGGTCCGAAGTGAAGACCAGCTGTTTCCCGGACTGATGCAGGTGGTTGAATATGTTGAAGAAAGCATTCTGCGATGCCGGTCCGACTAGTTCCTGGATGTCATCCATGATGAGAACATCGATTCTCATGTAGAAGGCCATGAAGTCCGCAAGCTTGTTCTGAACGTTGACAGCGTTGATGTACTGGGTCTTGAACTCGTTGCCGGTGACATAGAGGACCACCAGGTCCGGATAGCTTTCGTGCACTGCGATACCGATTGCCTGTGCAAGATGGGTTTTGCCGAGGCCCGGACCGCCGAAGATGAACAGAGGATTGAAAGGGGTCTTGCCCGGTTTGTCGGAAATGTTGATTCCGGCATTGAATCCCATCTTGTTGCATTCACCCTTCACGAGGTTGTCGAAACAATAGACAGGATTGAGCCTCGGGTTGATCTTCAGTTTCTGGATTCCCGGGAAAACGAAAGGACCCGGGTTGCAGGAAGGCTGGAAGGTGTTGATCGAGACAGGCTTGTTCTCCGGCACATTGCCGTGCGATGCAGAGAACTCCATTGCCGATTCCTTCCGGACGGGATGGACCCTGTACACAAGTTTGGCTTCCGGACCGACTACCCTCCTCAAGGTTGACTTGATGATAGGAAGATAGGTATCCTCAAGATAGTTCCTGAAGAAATCTGTCGGCAC
>JBJFDD010000372.1:0-4312 GCA_051889815.1 Candidatus Cryptobacteroides sp.
GTTCGGGCGGATGTCAATAACGTTGTTGACAGTGTAGATTGCTCCGTCAAGGGCACACACATAGACGACCACATGGCAGTTTTCCAGTTTCCAGTCCTCCTTGAGAGTGAACTGGAATTCATGGGTCACAACCTCACCAGCTTCAACTGAATATTCGAAGCCTTTGAAATCGCCCTTTGAGGCATTGTAGCCAAGGATGTCCCTGACTGCATTGTCGTGGACGGAGAAGTCGCCGAGGGTCCCGTAATTGCTCTGCTTTGCCTCGATGCCGTCTTCAAGAAGCCAGGCTGCAATGTAATACTTTCCTGCCTCCGAAACCTTTATCCCGGCGTTTACCACGAACTGGAGTCCTTCGGCTACCGATGTGGCGCAGATTCCGGCAAGTGCCTTGACAGAATATTCATTGTCAACCATCTTGTTGAAGGTCGAGAGCGCAGGAGTTGTGGTTATGGTTGATGATTTGAGGTCCAGCATGACCGAAGGATAACCGCTGACATTCTTTGCAATTGCGGTATAATCCTTAAGGTACATCGGGTCCGTCTGGTTGTAGGTGTGACAGGCGGCCAGCACGGTCTTGCCCTGATAGTTGTCCTGATCCCTGAACTTCCTCAGGAGCTGGATCATGTTCGGGCAGTAGCCGCAGCCGGTTCCAGTGAACTGTGTGATCAGCACACGCTTGCGGAAATCCAGATTCGTCGGGTCCGGGTCGGAAGGGATGCCCGGAATATCAAGTGAAGGAGACACGGCTACCAGGCTCACCTTGTTGCTGAGCTTGGATTTGTAGCTGACCCAGAATGTGTAGCTTCCAGGAGTCTTTGTCGTGAAGACCAGGCCGGGAACCTTGATGGGAACATTTTTCTCATCCTTGTCGACTTGATAGACACTCACTGCATCGAAGTCGGTTACTTCCTTGTCACCAATCTTCACTATCAGCCGCGCAGAGCTTTCACCATCTGCAAGAATGATGGTTTTGTCCAATGCGAGGGAAAGTTCGCCGGTTTCAATCTCTTCCCCACCGGAATCGATGTCGGTTTCCTCACCGGTAAGGCTGCAGGCGCAGAACCCGAGCCCCAGGGCCAAGGCGGCCAGGATACTTGAATATTTTCTTTTCATGTTAATCGTCGTTTAGTCGGTTTAGAAAACAGATGTGACAAGAAGGTTGACTCCGGTGTAGGCAGGGCTGTACCTGCATACACCTCCCGAGCAGACGTAGCCCGCACGGTTGCGTCCGTAGCCCAGCTGGATGCGGGTCTTCCCCTTTGACCAGCTGACTCCTGCAGTATAGTAATGCTTCTTTGTCTCCCCGAGATTGTACATCTCAGTTGCATAGACACTCCACTGGGGAGCGAACGAGTACTCGGCCAGCCCGGCAATCCAGTCTCTTTCGTAGTCCTTTGAGTAGAGGTACTGTACCTCGGCACGGACCGAATTCCTCTTGTCGATCTTGTACTGGGCGTCGGCTACGAAAATGTTGGACGTGTAGGTCCCATCCATGAATCCGTGGCTGGGACTCCAGCTCTGGCGCGAATAGAGGAAGGTGGTCTTGACCTGCCTGTTCCAGTGGCACTCGGCATCTGCGTTGATGTCCATCCAGAGCAGTCTCCTGCTTCCGTCGTCAGTCTGCTGGCCGTCAATAGTGGTTGCAGAAGAACCGTTTGCCCTGAATATCCAGTACTGGCTGCGGCTCTTCCTGAGCATGTAGAAAAGGTCGAGCTGCATGGCACATTCTCCCCGTGTGTTGACCTGGTAGGGATTCAGGTTGGCAAGCATGTAATGGTACTGTCTTGTCAGCGCAGGGAGATAACTCAGGCTGTTGCCGGTACCGTTCCCGTAGAGCGTACTCAGGGTACCCATGTGGTCGAGAATCCTGAAGTGCGCGGAAGCACTGAACCGTCCCGTACCATAGGTCGCCTCTGAATATATTGCCGCTCCCCTGTGGGCCGACTGTGCGCTGACGGAGTACAGGTCTTTGCCTTTGCTGGCATATTCAGCCTTCAGTGAAAGCCCTTTCCACGAAAAGTTCAGGGCTGCGCTGCAGGAGTTCAGGTTCGGCGATTCCACACCGAGGGCGACCAGGTCCAGCACTCCTTCCTTGTCCAGGCTTTCGTAGCGGTTGAGGAAATTGCCTTCGATGTTCAGCAGAATCCCTCTCCAACCGAAAATCTCGTTCAGGGAAACTGAAGCTGTCGCACCCCTGACCCAGGAGTCGGCATAGGAAGTGTAGAGCCTGGGCCTTCCCATCATTCCCTTGACTGTGAACCAGTTGTTGATGTTCATCGAAGCCATGAAACCCTCCAGGGAATTGTTGAAACCCAGGTTGCGGTCTTCGTAGGTCCTGAAAATCAATCCGTTCCCCATTTGGTCATAGATGTCTCCGACATGGAAGGTGAACATGTCCCCATCCCACCGGACATACTTGGATGCAAGGAAGATTTTCCTGGCATCCCTCTGTTGCCCGATTTCGAAGCCGTAGAGTGCCGGCATGTAGCCCTCAATCTGCATTCCTGCTGAAATCCGTCCTTTGACATAGTCCATCTTGAGGTAGCTGTTGCTACCGAACCTGTCTTCAGGGGCTGCTACCCCCAGTCCTGCGTCATTGAAGTAGCCGATGTTGTTGCTTTCAAGGCTTGCCGAGAACTTGCCCGGATCCAGCCCCGAAAGGATGGTGTTTACAACCGAGCCGGTCTGAGCTCCGGACAGAGTCCAGACCATCAGACCGGCAAGGATAACAATCGATTTTCTAGCGCTCATAGCCATAGGCCTTCATCATCCTGTTGACGGCATCCTCCACCTTGACTCTCTTGTAGGTTGCCTGCTTGCGCTCAACTGGCTTTCCAAGCATAGGAGTTCTGCGCATTGCAGGAATTGAACCTGAAATATTCATGCTGTTGGCAGGATTCCATGAGAATGACCTGACGGCAGGTTTGCCGCTTCTGGTTGCAAGCTGTCCAGGCTCCGGAGCAGGTTCCGTCCACCCGCGGGTGAGGGTAAGTTCGGAGCTGATCTTCAGGTCGGTAGTATAGATGTAACCGTAGTAGCTGTAGACGCCTGTGAGATAGTATGGATTTCCGTTGTAGATGTATGGCTTGATGACGAATGAATCCTTGTCAGGGGCAACTTCGCAAGGGAGGGTGCAGTCTTCGTTGTCATAGAGCCTTGAGATGTAGCCGTCTTCTCCGATGGCTGCCAGATACATCGTGTAGTATTGGGCAAGGCAGAGAGGATACTGGTGTGCATCGTTGATAGGAACTACAAGGCTGCCGTCCTCAAGAACCTCAAGGTACCACTTAGGGCCGCAATCCCAGATTATGCTCCTGTTGTCGTAGCCATTGTAATCCCTGCTGACGAACAGGTCATAAGGAGTGTTGAGCTTGTAATAGGAAATGTAAGCATCTTCCTTGTCAAAGCCGAAGCCAGTGCAGACCAGACGGTTCTGTGACTTGAGGTTGGCGTTGAATATCTCGACTTCTTCCTTCAGTCCTGCATAGAGGGCGTCAACGGCATCTTTTCCCTTTCCTGCGGCCTCTTCGTAAATGGTATAGACAGAATCAGCAAGAGTTTCCGGAAGAGTGAATCCTTCTGCAACAGTGACCTTGCAATTGCGCACGCCTGCGTCAACAAATTTTTCGTTGTCGTAGGATTGTGTTGAGCCGGACATTGTCCATGTGCCCTGAAGATCCGTGAACAGGCTGGATGAAACAGGAGTCTTGGCCGGCTCCTTGATTGACTTGGCGCTTGCAATGCCGCTTTCGAGGTCGATGACATTGTAGGTTTCCTCTTCGTTCTGCAGTACGATGCCAAGGAGAGATGTCATGTCAGGAAGGGTGCTGAACATCATGTCCATTCCCTCGTCGCTGTTGATCTGCTCGATGTCAGCGTCTGTGAGATAGTTGCCGCTGTTGACGATGTCGTTGTAGTTCATGCCGTAGTTGAGGAGCTTGCCCCACTCGCTTTCGTAGTTGCAGGCATATTTGCCTGATACTGCGTTCTTGTTGGTACACTTCACGTTGTACCAGATCTCATAAGGAGATTCGGTGCCGGAAGGATTGCTGATGGCCTTGACTTCAACCTCCGGTGCAGGGAGGGTCTTGCCGAGTGTGGTGAATGTCTGGCTGTAGAATTTCTGGCTCATGCCCATTTCGTCACCGAGAACGGTCACGAACATATGATAGGTGGTCTCCGGCTCAAGATAATAGAGGTCTTCGAGGGTGAGCTCGGTAACAGAGCCTCCGTCGAAGGTCAATGCTCCGAAATATGAGGCTGCCGGATAGGAAGCAGTGAACCACTGCAGGTAGTCTGTGTTGTTGTCGAG
>JBJFDD010000373.1:0-15814 GCA_051889815.1 Candidatus Cryptobacteroides sp.
GACCCGGAAAGGACCTCGCCATACGAGTTCTACCAGTTCTGGCTCAACGTGGCTGTCTTTTGTAGGATCAGACAATAATGAAGTAATTCTTGCATTTGATTCCTTCGCACTGAACCTGGTGCATGAGAGAAACAATGAGGAGCCAGAAGAGGATAATGGCATATTCAAGTTGGTAACATTGGCAAGGTAAAAGACATGCATGATTATGCTGTGAAGGAAGCAAGTCAACGGAATGAAATGGAGTGACAAGATAGTCGATTATGGCCTGAAGGTGACGGTTGCCATTCTTCTGGTTTTCTGGGGGGTCGTTGCCTGGCGGGTCTTTGTCGCCGACCGGTTCATCATACCATCGTACTCGATGGCTCCGACCCTGCAGCGGGGAGACCGGATCATCGTGAACAAACTTCTCTATGGCGCCAGAATCTACAAGGACTACGACTTCCGGGATGGGATGGAACTGAAGTGCTTCAGGATAAAGGGATTCCGGGATATTCGCAGAAATGACATCCTGGTCTTCAACTTCCCCATCAATGACGGCCGCATCTCATTCAAGATCAATTATGTCTATGCAAAGCGATGCATCGGCCTGCCGGGAGACACGTTAAGAATCGAAAACGGCTTCTACAAGGTTGCAGGGTGCTCGGAGCCGCTGGGGGTTCTCCCTGCCCAGGAAGACTTGTCC
This sequence comes from Candidatus Cryptobacteroides sp., assembly GCA_051889815.1. Classification (GTDB taxonomy): domain Bacteria; phylum Bacteroidota; class Bacteroidia; order Bacteroidales; family UBA932; genus Cryptobacteroides. The sequence goes on from JBJFDD010000373.1 coordinate 683, forward strand.
GCAACACCGCTCGAGATTATGAATGAATATGTCCTCAACGTGATGCAGCCTTCCGACACGGCCTCCACCTGGACAATCAAGGATTTCGGCCCCCTGTACATCCCATCCAGGGGAGACACCCTTCTCCTTGATGCGGAAATGCGACACCTGTATTCCGCCATCCTTGAATATGAAGGCGCCTCTCCCGGGGATTCCACCCATGTCTTCACCCACGACTATTTCTTCATGGCCGGGGACAATGTCCGGGACTCGAAAGATTCCCGCTACTGGGGACTGCTCCCGGACGACTATATTGTCGGAATCGTCAAAGGAATCCTCTTCTCCCTCGACCCATCTACCGGTAAGAGGACATTCAGCCGAACACGCACCCTGTAGGCTTCCGAAAACTAAATGTACTTTTGGACATTGTTTTTCCATGGGAAAAGTCGTACATTGCAACCATTATCGCAGTAACGATGACCGCAAATAAACTATACCGATTCCTGATTGCCCTGAACCTTGCCTGTGTTGTCTCTCTCCACACGCTTTCGGCCCAGTACAGAATGACTCTGGATGAAGCGATTGCCACATCCAGGAGCCAATCCGTCATGGCTCTCGAGGCGAAGCATTCCTTCGTCTCCACCTATTGGGCGTACAGGTCCTATCTCGCAAGCCGGCTTCCTTCCGTCACTCTCTATGGCAACCTGATGAACTACGACCGTTCCCTGACCCTGCTCCAAAGCTACGAGGACGGCACCTTCAAATACGCCGAGACCTACAATCTCCAGAACAGCCTGGGACTCCAGGTCTCCCAGAACATCTCCCTGACAGGAGGCCGTGTCTTCCTGTATTCCGACCTCTCAAGGATAGACCAGTTCGGGGTGAACAACAAGCTGACCTGGTACACACAGCCTGTGACGATGCGCTACATCCAGCCGCTGTTCGCCTACAACCAGTTCCGCTGGGACAAGAAGATTGAGCCTCTTGAATATGAAAAAGGCAAGCGGAAGTACATTGAAGACATGGAGAATCTCACGATTCTGACTGCTTCGGCATATTTCTCCCTCATCAGCGCCACCCGGAATTACGAATCTTCCCTCACGAACTGCGAGAACACCGAAGTCATGCGCAGCATCGCAACCGAAAGGATGAAGATCGGCACCGTGACGAAAGATGAATACTTGCAGCTTGAACTTCGGGCAATCAAGGACAGCCTGCAGGTCGGTGAGTGCCTTGTGAAGATGCGGGAAGCACAGATGAAGCTCAATTCCCTCCTTGGATTCGATGAATCGGTGGAAATCCTGCCGGTTGTTGAGGATTACCTGCCGGAGGTCGTTATTGACTATGATCTTGTCCTGGACAAGTGCCTGAAGAATTCGACTTTCAGTCTCCAGAACAGAATCAATGAACTGCAGGCCGAATCTGCGGTCGCAAAGGCCAAGGCGGACAGGGGAGTGACGATGAGCCTCAATGCGCGTTTGGGTCTTTCGCAGACCGGCTCCTCCCTGCCGGATGCCTACAAGGACCTTCTGGACCAGGAGGTGGTGGGGATTTCGTTCAGCATCCCTATCTTCGACTGGGGCCTCGGAAAGGGCAAGGTCCAGAAGGCTCGGGCCGCGCAGGAGGTTGTAAAGGCACAGACCCTCCAGAGCGAAAATGACAACCGTCGCAAGCTATTTGTTGCGGTCGGTCAGTTCAACACCCAGAGACAGCAGTGCATCGCATCCAAAAGGGCCATGGATGTGGCGGCGGAAAGATACTCTATCATCATGGAAAAATTCCGCTCGGGGACAGCTACCGTCACACAGCTCACCGATGCGCAGAACGACAGTGACGAGGCCAGGACCAAGTACCTTTCCGATCTCGGCAATTTCTGGGACTATTACTACACCCTAAGATACTACACCCTTTACGATTTCATCAAAGGCAGGGACATCGACATCGATGTCACTGAAATGATAGATTGAACATGAACATAAGGTTATTCGCATCGATTCCGGCAATCCTGTCCGTCCTCTTCCTCGGCTCCTGCGGGAACTCTTCCGGCAATTCCAACGGGGAAGCAGCGGTGGAGAGACTCCAGTACGCCCCACGGGTCAATGAAGTTGAAGTCATCACTCTTGAGAGGAAGGATTTCTGCCGGCAGCTTCTGTCCAACGGCAGGCTGAAAGCCGCACAGAAGAGCAAACTTGTTTTCGGCACCTCAGGCAAGCTTGCCACTTTGAACGTCAAGAACGGGGACAGGGTCCCTGCCGGAGCCCTGATTGCCGGTCTTGACCGTCCAGACCTTCTCCTTACCCTGGAGTCTGCCCGGCTGTCCCTAAAGAAAGCCGAACTCGACCTTTCGGATTTTCTTGTCGGCCAGGGCTATCCGGCAGGCGACACCACCGGCGTGCCGGCCCGGCTGATGGAGACTGCGCGTATCCGCTCCGGCTACAGTTCCGCAAGGAACCAGCTTTCCTCCGCCGAGCACGATGTCGCCGGGACCAGGATAAAGGCTCCGTTTTCCGGAAGGGTGGCGGACATAACCCTCCAGCGTTACGACCAGACCGGCCAGGATGCCTTCTGCACCATCATCGACGACAGTTCGCTCGATGTGGAATTCCCGGTACTCGAGTCTGAATATTCATTCATCACGTGCGGCATGCCCGTCAAGGTGCGTCCCTACGCAGACGGGACAAAGGAATATTCCGGGACTGTAACCACCATCAATCCTTCGGTCGATGACAAGGGGCAGATCCGGGTCACTGCACGGGTCCGCAACGACGGCTCCCTCCTTGACGGGATGAATGTCAAGGTCATTGCCGAGAGGTCCATCCCCGACCAGCTTGTGGTCCCGAGAAGCGCTGTGGTAATCAGGGACAACCTCGATGTGCTCTTCACCTGCACGGATGACGGGAAGGCACATTGGACCTATGTGACAATCCTCCATGCGAACGGCGACTCCTATGCGGTCGAGGCGAACAAGAACAGGAATGCCAGCCTGTCCGAAGGGGACAGGGTCATCATCTCCGGCAACCTGAACCTTGCTGACAACTCCGAAGTGGCTTTGAAGAACTGAAGTGGCCATGCTTGGAAAAATGATTGACAGACCTGTTACCGTGACGATGGCAATGCTGGCCGTCGTCGTCCTGGGTCTGGTCAGCATCCGCCTGATGCCGGTTTCCCTTATCCCGGATGTCGATATCCCCCAGATGACAGTCCAGGTTGTCTCCTCCGACCATTCTGCCAGGGAGATGGACCAGGCCATACTCAGCCCGCTGCGCCAGCAGCTTATCCAGATCAACGGGCTTGAGGACATAGTCTCCGAAGCCAGGGACGGAAGCGGAACCATCAAGCTTTCCTTCTCGCCGGGCGCAAAGATGGACTATCTGTTCATCGAGGCAAATGAAAAGATTGACAGGGCCATGCCATCTCTCCCCGACATCAGCAGGCCGAAGGTGATGAAGGCCAGCGCTACGGACATCCCGGCCTTTTTCATCAATGTCAAGGGAGGAGATTTTTCCGCCACCAGCCGTTTTGCAAGGGAGGTGATTGTCAAGCGTTTCGAGCAGTTGCCCCAGATTGCAATGGTTGACGTGAGCGGTCTGGAGGAGGATGAAATCATCATTATTCCCGACGAGGCGGCTCTCCGCCAGCTGAACCTGACAATGGAATATGTCGAACAGGTTGTCAAGGCCTCTGACGTGCGTCTGGGGTCTCTGGTAATCCGCGATGGGGAGTACTGCTACAATGTCCGGTTCGACTCCCGCTCAACTTCGGCTGAGGACATCGGTGCCATCTGGTTCGAGAGCAACGGGCGTCTCCTTCAAGTCAAGGATGTGGCCGAGGTCAGGCTGCATCCCGCCAGGAAGGATGGAATCGTCCGCTCCGACGGGGATGAGGCGGTCTGCATGGCGCTGGTCAAGCAGAGCGACGCCAGGATGTCCGACCTCCGGAAAGCCATGTCCGCCCTGATGGACCAGTTCAGGATCGACTATCCGCAACTCGAGTTCACTGTCACAAGGGACCAGACCCGTCTCCTTGAATATTCAATCAACAGCCTCCTGAAGAACATCCTGGTTGCGATTCTGCTCTCCTGCATCGTGATTGTCTTCTTCATGAGGGATTTCAGGTCCCCGCTCCTGGTGACCCTTTCGATTCCTGTGTCTCTGGTTTTTGCGATGCTCTGCTTCAACCTGCTCGGGATGTCGATCAACATCATCTCCCTTTCGGGCCTTCTGCTCGGTGTCGGAATGATGACCGACAACACTGTAGTGCTTGTGGACAACATCACCGGCCGCTGGACGCGCAGCGGCAATCTCCGGGAATCGGTCATCAAGGGTACCACCGAAGTGCTTGGACCGATGCTCAGCTCGGTATTGACCACTTGTGTGGTTTTCCTCCCGCTTGTCTTCATGGGAGGTGTCGCCGGCTTTCTGTTCCGCGACCAGGCGATGTCCGTGTCCATCGTACTCCTGACGAGTTACGTTGTCACCGTTGTAGTCATCCCCGTTTTCTATTACTGGTGGTTCAAGGGGAAGGATTCCTATGTGCCGGACCGCCTTCTTTCGAAGGTGGACCCGATGCCGGCCCTCCTCCGCTGGGATGACTCGTGGATGAAAAGATTCCTCTCCGCCCGCTGGCTCTCCTGGGCGCTTCTGGGCTTTGCAGTCGTGCTTGCCGTGGCCTGTTTCATCCTGATGCCGAAGGAACGTTTCCCTCAGCTGACACAGACGGACACAATCCTCTCCGTTGACTGGAACGAGCATCTGTCGCTGGAATCCAACATAGCCAGGGTTGAGGTCCTGGAAAAGGCCGTCACCGAGTCTTCCGACCAGGTGACCTCCCTTGTCGGTTCGCAGCAGTTCATCCTGAGCCATAGTGGAGAGCAGGGAGCCGACGAGGCTTCAATCTACATTTCCTGTGCCGATGCAGCCGGTCTGGAATCCGCAAAGGAAACCATCCTGCAGACCATACATGACCGTTGGCCCGGGGCTACCGCCTCCTTCCGACAGAGCGGCAATGTCTTCGACCTGGTTTTCGGAGGCGATGAGGCAGTCCTGACGGCCAGGTTGCGTCCGGTTTCCGGGGGCGAGGTGCCGGTCACCGGTCTGCGGTCCTTGATTTCCTCTCTCCGCGAAGCTCTTCCTGTTGTGCAGATCCAGGATCCTCTGGTCAGGAAAAATGTCTTGTTCGTTGCCGATCCCGAGCTGATGGCTCTCTACGGGGTATCATCCCGGATGCTCGCCGACCTTCTGTCCAATGCTCTTGACGGTAACCGCCTTTTTGACATCGTGCAGGGCCCGCGCAGCGTTCCTGTCGTCATGGGAACCGAAGCCGGAGACCTGTCATCGATTCTTGCCGGGACCCTTCTGGAGATTCCCGAAAAGGAAGGAACCGTACGGACCATCCCGGCCTCCTCCCTGATGCGCCAGACCTATGTCGAAGACTTCAAGACCAGGGTCGCCGGGATTGACGGCGGGTGCTATCCTCTGGACCTTGATGTCCCGGTGAAGGCTGTTTCCCGGACTATGGACACAGTCCGGGATGTTGTCAGGAAGGACGGCAGTTTTGATGTTTCCTTCACAGGCACATGGTTCTCCGGCCGGAAACTGGCCGGCCACATGGTCTGGGTCCTCCTAGCAGCGGTAGCCCTTCTCTATCTGATTCTCGCTTCGCAGTTCGAGTCCCTCGTCCAGCCTCTGGTCATCCTGTCGGAAGTGATAATCGACATTGCAGCCTCGCTCCTGGCCCTGATGGCCATGGGTATCTCGATCAATGTGATGTCCCTGATCGGACTCATCGTGGTGACCGGCATCGTGGTGAACGACTCCATCCTCAAGATTGACACCATCAACCGTCTGAGGAAGGAGGGGACTCCTCTTTACGAATCAGTCATGGAGGCCTCCTCACGGAGAATCAAGGCGATTCTGATGACTTCCCTGACCACGATTCTTGCCGTCTGCCCGTTCCTCACCAGAGGCAGCATGGGTGCTGACCTTCAGTACCCGATGTCCATCGTGATCATCGTCGGAATGGCAGTGGGAACCCTGGTGAGCCTCTTTGTGGTTCCGGCCATCTATTATTCAATCTACAATGGGCGGAAAGACTGACAGATGGACTCCTTTCTCCGTGCTCCTTGTCATGGCTGCGCTGTCCGTGGTGGGACTCATGTCCCTGCCCGGTCTCAAGGTGCAGTACCTTCCGTCAACTGAAGGGCGGTCACTGACTGTGACATATTCCTACCCTTACGCGTCAGCCGAATCTGTCGAGTCCGAGGCGACATCCCTCATCGAGGGTGCACTTGCCGGGTTGCGGGGTGTCACTGACATCCGTTCTACCTCCTCCAAGGGCTCGGGCAGCGTTTCCGTCACATTCCGAAAGGGTACGGACATGTCTTCGGCCCGGTTCGAGGTCGCTTCTGCAATAAGGAACATCAGGGATGACCTGCCGCCAGACCTTTCCTATCCGACAGTCACCATGTCCCGTAGCCGGGAGCAATCGTCGATTGTCTATCTGGTCAACGGAAGCCTTCCTTCCAGGGAGATTACAAAATTCCTGGAAGAACACGTAATCTGGAGGCTTTCTTCGATCAGCGGTGTTGACCGTGTAGATGTCAGCGGAGACAATCCGTTCCAGTGGACAGTAGTCTTCGATGCCGAAAAGGCCCGTTCTGCCGGAGTCACGGCGGAGGACATTGCCAATGCACTTCGGTCCCAGAACATCGTCCATGACATCGGCTCTGTAAAGAATGAAGATGGAATGGTCAGCGTCCTCCTGTCTGAAGAGTCCCGGGAAGGGTTCGCCTCCATCCCGGTCAAGAATGCGGAAGGGAGAATCATACATCTGGGAGACATAGCCCAGTGGCGATTCGAAGAGTCCCTGCCTTCCCGCTATTTCAGGATAAACGGACTTAACACCGTCACCCTTTCAATCGGACTGGCTTCATCGGAGAATCTTCTATCGACCGCCTCGGAAGTGCGCTCCTGCATGCAGGAACTTGAAGCATCCTTCCCCCAGGGAGTTTCCGCAATGATGGCCTATGATGCCTCTGAATATGTTTCCGGCGAGATATCAAAGGTTCTCAAACGTACGGCTTTCTGTGTCCTCGTCCTCCTTCTGTTCGTTTTCCTTACGACCTTTTCCTGGAGTTACCTGCTCATCGTCGTGCTGACTCTTGCGGTGAACGTGCTCACCGCCCTGGCGATATATTCATTCTTCGGAGTCCCCATACACATCTATACCCTTGCCGGTATCACCGTCTCTCTCGGAATCGTGATCGACACCTCAATCGTGATGATTGACCACTTCCGCTACAGGCATGACCGGAAAGTCTTCCCTGCCATACTTGCTGCCGTTGCCACCACCATCGGAGCCCTCCTGATGGTGCTCCTCCTACCTGAGAACGAGAAGGCCAACCTTACCGATTTCATCTGGGTCATCGCCACTGACCTGACGCTTTCCCTCTTTATCTGCTACCTTTTCATCCCTTCGCTGATGGAATATGTCAGGGTGGATTCTGGGTTCAAATCCCGGTCGGTCCGGAAGTTCCGGAGAGCAGTCCGCTTCGAGCATGCATATTCAAGGTACATCAACTGGGGGCTGAACCACCGCTGGGTGTATGTCCTGCTTTTCATCATCGCCTTCGGAATCCCTCTTTGTGTGCTTCCCAAAGCGTTGACAGAGCACGAAAAGGAGAACGCAAGAGGCTTCCGCAAGGCAGTTGACAAGGTCGTGAGCTGGGCGCCCTATGAAAGGAACCGGTACAGGATCGACAAGATTCTCGGATCTTCCTTCGGTCTTTTCTACTCTTCCCTGGACCGGGCCAATTTCTACCGCGAGCCTGCCCGTCAGCAACTTTGCATCCGGGCCGGAATGCTGGAGGGCTGTACTGTCGCCCAGCTGAACGAGGTCGTCCGGGAGATGGAGAATTACCTTGCCCAGTTCGACGGGATTTCCGTCTTCAGGACAACGATTTCGTCCTATGACGATGCCCAGATTGTGGTGGAGTTCACTCCCGAGGCAGAAAACTCCTCATTCCCGTTGCAGCTGAAGGCTGAGGTCACCAAGATGGCAATCAACTTCGGGGGTGCCAACTGGAGGGTCTATGGCATCGACCAGAATTCCTTCAACAACAACATCGTCAACTACTTCAAATCCTACAGGATTACATTGAGCGGGTACAGCTACGACGATGTCCGGGACTATGCGGACACTGTCCTGAACCTTCTTTCCGCCCAGCGCCGCGTCCAGGAGCCGGAAATCTGGTCCGGGGGATGGTACGGCCGCCCTTCCACGGAGTTTGTGCTTGACTATGATTTCGGTCGCATGGCTGCTGCCGGAGTTAACCCATATTCCTTCTACAATGCCTTGTCGCTGCCTCTGTATGAAAGGGACATAGCTTCCTGGGCGGCTCCGGACGGTTCCCTTGTACCATTGCGCCTGAAGTCTTCGGAGGCAGAATCCTATGACTTGTGGCATGTGCTGAATTCTCCAATCGAGTCGGATGGAAAGTCTGTGGTGCTTTCCGGACTCGGAAGCATCGAAAAGAAAAAGACCGGGGTGAGAATCGAACGGGAGAACCAGTCCTACATACTGAATGTATGTTACGATTTCATCGGCAGCTACGAACTGCAGAAAAAACTCTCCGACCAGATTGTCCGGCACATGAACGACGAGGTGCTTCCTGTGGGATTCAAGGCTGAAGACGGTTCGCGTGGCTGGTTTGACAGCAGGAAGGATAAATACGCCTGGCTGATTTTCCTGATCATCGCTGTGATTTATGTGATCCTTTCCATGGCTTTCGAGTCGTTCCGGCTTCCTCTTGCCGTGATATTCATGATCCCGGTTTCCTTTATCGGCCTTTTCCTGACCTTCGGCCTCTCTGATTTTACATTCGACCAAGGTGGTTTCGCCGCCCTGGTGATGCTGAGCGGTATGGTTGTCAATGCCGGAATCTATCTTGTTTCCGCGTATCAGAATCTCGGGGGAGGAGTGACCAGGGATGGCATCAGAACCTACGTGAGGGCCTTTTCGATGAAGATAATCCCTATCCTGCTGACCACCGTCTCAACCATACTTGGACTGCTCCCGTTCCTTTCTGATGGTCCCAAGGAGGTATTCTGGTTCGATTTCGCAGTCGGTACGATTTCCGGCATGGCCTTCTCCCTGATAGCCATCATCCTCGTCCTGCCCGTCTTCGCCCTCCGCCGGAAAATTTTGCATTGACAGGGGAATATAGTTAATTCTTCCATCCCATAATTCGAAAATACCCAGTCACTTGCTTGGGTTAAGATTCTTGATGGCGATGGGGCGGAACTGCGATCCTTCAATCTGTGTACCAACAAAGTGTACTCTATAAATGAGCAGTATTCCCACAAAGCTGATTCTGAGCAGAAAAGCGCCTATACACTGAATGGTGACGGATATATCAAAGATGATACCCTATATGTGTTGATTCCTGAGTATGGAGACCATTTCAAAAAGAACCGCATTATGATGCTGGATCTTCAGTCAGGCGAGATTTCATCTACGGTTCTTGTCCTGAAGGGATCAAGCTATTCCTCATTCTGTGTCGGGAACAACCATCTTTTCTGTTTCAATGATGATTACTCGCAGATTGAACGCTATGCGTTGTAGGATTATCGGTTTCGTGAAAACTCGCAGCCGCACCAGTTCTGGTTGTACATATTCAATTCTTTGATCAAGAAGTTGCGCCTTTCCTGCAGGCCCCCTTTCCGCCAGTTCTGTGCCCACCAGGTGACTTTCTGCCCTGAAGGAGGACAAACAGCCCCCGATGTCAGTCCACATGACTCTTCCTGTGCTTTTCTGTTGACCTGTTCCACAGCCCATGCTCCGGCAGCATTGACCTGAAGAAGGTCCTTCCACCGGGATGAAGCCAGGGTCGTCGTCAAAAGCGTATAGCCATTCTCAAGGGCATATTCTGCAGCCCTGGTCAACCTGAATCTGAAGCACGTGGTACATCGTGCACCTCTCTCCGGTTCTTTCTCAAGCCCTTTGACTGCACCCAGCCACGCTCTGTGGTCATATTCATCGTCAATGCACTCCATCCCGAGCGATGTCGCATACCGCCTGAGTTCTTCCCGCCTCAATTCATATTCATCGGCAGGTACAATGTTGGAGTTGCTGAAGAATATTGTGGGTTTTAGCCCCTGCGATGCCATCCATTCAAGAATCGCAGTCGAACACGGTGCACAGCAGCAGTGCACCAGGATGCGCTCCTTTCCAAGTTCGCATCCCTCCGGCACCTCCGCCTTGAACCCTCTTTGCGGTCCTTGCTGTGTTTTATTTTGCATCACTTGCTGGGTATTTTGTCGGGGAAACGGAAAAATGTTTAAGATTCGGAAATGGTTTCGGCAAAAATCCTTGCGGCGCTTTCCACTTTGGCTGCACACGGGCGCTTGGCATAATATTCAGCATTCCGGGCAGCAGGGACGAAATACCCTTTCGGGACAGGGCCGTCCAGGCCGAGCAGCTCTGCGCAGATGATGCTGCCGTTGTCCTCCCTGAATCTCTCCACCAGTTTCTGGACTGTACGGTAACATTCGGCCTTTCCGGTACTGTCAGCCCCGTCAGTCTGCCCTTCCTTCATTCCGGCAAGAACGACCATTCCGCTGACAGCTCCGCACATCATCCTCATCCGGCCGACTCCCCCTCCGAAACCGGCCCCGATCCTGAGGGCCTGTTCCTCGGTGAAACCATACAAATCGGCAAATGCGGCAACCACACTCTGGCAGCAGCCATAGCCCTGGCGGAAAAGACCGACTGCCTTCTCGACCCTGTTTTCGATTTCCTTGTCCATGATTAGTCCATATATTTCGGCCAAAGCCGTCATCTGGACAAAGATAAGACAATAGCTGAGATTATCCTTGCAGTATTTTGCAGAGAGGAACAATAATTGTATATTTCGGCCCATTACAGATTCCGGATGTTGGAAATCCGAGGAAGAAATGGAAAAATGGCCACACGATGCTGATTGAACTAAAGGATGTCAACAAGACTTACCGGGGAGCGCAGCCCCTGCACGTCCTGAAGGGCATTACACTGAACATTGACAAAGGAGAATTCGTCTCGATAATGGGCGCTTCAGGCTCGGGCAAATCTACTCTCCTCAACATACTCGGGATTCTCGACAACTATGACTCAGGAGAATACCGCATCAACGGGACCCTGATCAAGGACCTGTCCGAGAAGACAGCCGCCCGCTACAGGAACCGCATGATCGGATTCATCTTCCAGTCCTACAACCTGATTGGCTTCAAGACAGCAGTGGAGAATGTGGAACTGCCTCTGTTCTATCAGGGTGTCCCAAAGCGGAAGCGTCATGAAATCGCCATGGAATACCTCGGCAAGATGGGGCTCGCAGATTGGGCGGACCACTATCCGAACGAGATGTCCGGAGGCCAGAAGCAGAGGGTGGCAATCGCCCGCGCCCTGGTCACAGGACCGGAAATCATCCTCGCCGACGAGCCCACCGGAGCACTTGATTCGAGGACTTCGGTGGAAATCATGAACCTGCTCAAGGAACTCAACGTAAAGGATGGAATGACCGTCATAGTGGTGACCCACGAAAGCGGAGTGGCAAACTTCGCCGACAGGATCATCCACATCAAGGACGGACTGATCGGCGGGATCGAGGAGAACCGGAACCACGACTCCTCGCCATTCGGGGAGGGTACATTCATGAAGTAGCAGTGAATATGCCGGAATCAATCCGGGAAGGGACTATCAGGAAGAGTCAGTAGCAAACGGCAGTGAATATGCGGGACTTATTCAAGGAAATATGGAGTTCTCTCCGTCAGAACAAGCTCAGGACCGCCCTGACGGGCTTTGCCGTAGCATGGGGAATATTCATGCTAATCGCCCTTCTGGGCGCCGGCAACGGGCTGATGAATGCGATGACCGATTCGGGAAGCCGGATGGACAATTCGATGATTGTCTATGACGGATTCACGACAATGCCCTACGGCGGATATGATGCCAACCGCTGGTTCGGGCTGGACACCAGGGACCTGAAGAATCTGGAAAGCGAGAAGTTCAGCTCCGTGGTGGACGAAATCAGCCCCAGGGTGACCACCACTGCTGGGATGACCTTCAGGGACGAGGCCATCGAGAGCGTCACCATCAACGGAATCGCCCCGATATATTCAAAAATCAATGGGGTGCAGATGGTCGCAGGCAGGTTCATCGACAGGCTGGACATGGAGGAACGCTCCAAGGTGATCGTCATCAGCGACGAGGACGCCGCAACCCTGCTCGGCGGCAGAGGGGCCCCGGAGGACATGATCGGTGAATATGTCAACGTCAACTCACTGGCCTACAAGGTCGTCGGCATACACCACAAGGACCAGGGGTACTGGGGGCGACAGGCCTATGCGCCATATTCATTGATCCACGCTCTCTATCGCAACGACAACTACATCGGGCAGATCTTCTTTTCGTACAAGGGAATCAGCAATCTGGAAGAATCGAAATCCTTCAAGGATGCCTACAAGAAGACGGTCCTGGGCAACCACGACGCTTCACCCGAAGACCTGAACGCAGTCTACATCAGCGACCGGATGGAGCAGAATGCCCAGATGGCGCAGGGAACCCGGATTGTCAACACGGCTCTTTGGATCCTTGGTCTCCTGACCTTGATCAGCGGGATTGTCGGGGTCTCCAACATAATGCTCATCACGGTCAAGGAAAGGACCCACGAATTCGGCATCAGAAAGGCCCTGGGGGCATCTCCGGCATCGATTCTTTCGCTGATACTGATGGAGAGCATCCTCATCACTTCGTTCTTCGGGGCCATCGGGATGCTTGGAGGGATGGCGGTCACGCAGGTGCTGGACTATGTCCTGAGCAGCAAGGCAACGGTGGTCGCCGGGCAGGCATTCTACATATTCAAGGATCCTTCAGTCGGGCTCGGAACCTCCCTGAAGGCTGCACTGACGATGATTGTTGCGGGAGCTGTAGCAGGGCTCATCCCTGCGCGCAAGGCTTCAAGGGTAATGCCGATCGAGGCGCTAAGGGCGGATTAGGGACATGAGACTTTTCAACACGGACAGATTCGCGGAGATCGCCGACACGATCACCAGGAACAAGAGCCGCAGCCTGCTAACGGGTTTCGGAATATTCTGGGGCGTCTTCATGCTGCTTGCGATGAACGGCGGAGGAAAGGGGCTCAAGGAAATGCTCAGCGCCAATTTCGAGGGTTTCGCCACCAATTCCGGCATCCTGGCAACCGAGAAGACGACCAGACCCTACAAGGGATTCAGGAAAGGGAGGGTGTGGAATTTCACGATGAAGGACATTGCAAGGCTCAAGGCGATGGTTCCCGAACTGGATGTCGTTACTCCGATGATCGGGTCGTGGAATGACACTTTCTACCGTGGAGACAGGAAATTCAGCGGTTTCTGTCAGGGTGTGGAGGCCGACTACTGCAAGATACAGGAGCCGAAAATCCGCTACGGACGCTTCCTCAACGCGATGGACATCCGACAGGAAAGGCACGTCTGCGTGATTGGCAGGAATGTCTACGAGACCCTGTTTCCTGAAGGCGGGGACCCCTGCGGGCAGATGATTCTGTACAAAAATTCCTGGTACAAGGTCGTGGGAGTCGATTTTTCGGTCGGGAACATCAACATCGGAGGGCCGTCGGACGAGTCTATGGTCGTGCCGATCAGCGTGCTTCGCCAGGTGATGAACCGTGGAGAGGATGTCGATGTCATCTGCACAACGATGAAACCTGGAGTCAGGTTCAGCGACCTGAAGGACAAACTGCGGCAGATAATCTACAGGCAGCACACCATTGCTCCGGATGACAAGGATGCTATGATGGATTTCGATGCAGAGGAGATTTTCACGATGGTGGACAACATATTCAAAGGCGTGAACATCCTTATCTGGCTGATCGGTCTGGGGACCATCCTGGCCGGAGCGATCGGGGTCTCGAACATCATGATGGTGACTGTCAAGGAGAGAACTTCCGAGATTGGAATCCGGAGGGCAATCGGTGCCACTCCGGGGATGATTCTCGGCCAGATCATCGAAGAGAGCGTGGTCCTTACTGCCATCGCCGGAGTCCTGGGGATTGCTTTTTCAGTCTTCGTCCTGTCGCTTGCGGAACTTTCCGCGACGAAGGACGGAATCCTCACCACCCATTTCCAGATTGATTTCTGGACGGCTGTGATGGTCCTCCTGATGCTGACCTTGACCGGGGTACTTGCCGGCCTTGCTCCGGCAGCGAGGGCGATGGGCATCAAACCGGTCGATGCTATGCGTGAATGATAAAAGAAACAGATAACAATGAAGAAATTCAAAAGAATCGCAGCAGTCAGCCTGCTGGCAGTCCTGTTCATCGGGACATTCGCCTACCTCTACAAGAAATCCAGACCGCAGGAGGAAAGGTATGAGGAAATCACCCCAGTGCTCTCCGACATCAGCAGGAACACCGTCGTGACGGGGAAAATCGTCCCGCGCGACGAGATCAGCATCAAGCCCCAGATCAGCGGAATCATCTCCGAAATCCTCAAGGAAGCCGGAGAACAGGTCAAGGAGGGAGACATTATCGCCAAGGTGAAGGTTATCCCGGAGATGGGTTCTCTCAGCTCCGCCCAGAGCAGGGTGCGTCTTGCGGAGATGAATTTCGAGCAGGCCAGGACCAACCTTGAGCGCGAGAAAGCCCTGTTCGAAAAGAATCTGGTAAGCGCCGAGGAATATGACCAGGTACGGCAGGCCTGCGACCAGGCCAAAGAGGAGCGTGATGCCGCCCAGGAAAGTCTCGAGGTTGTCCGTGACGGTGTCAGCAGAAGCAACGCCTCGTCCAGTTCCACCCTCATCCGTTCGACCATCACCGGACTCATCCTTGATGTACCTGTCAAGGTCGGCAACTCAGTCATCCTGAGCAACACCTTCAACGACGGAACGACAATTGCCACTGTCGCAGACATGCGCGACCTGATTTTCGACGGGAACATCGATGAGACGGAGGTGGGAAAACTTGCCGAGGGAATGCCCGTCCGAATCACCATCGGAGCGCTCCAGGGCTTCGTTTTCGACGCTGTACTTGAATATATCGCTCCATAGGCCGTCGAGTCGGGCGGGGCGAAACAGTTCGAAATCAAGGCGTCTGTTTCCATCCCGGAAGACCAGACCGTCAGGTCC
>JBJFDD010000374.1:0-4268 GCA_051889815.1 Candidatus Cryptobacteroides sp.
AATCAGTTTCGAATTCTTTTCGTCAATAAATCTTACAAAATTAGATATTCTTGGGTGAAAAACCATATCTTTGTCCCAATAATGACAACTGACATGAACAGAATAAGAACATCCGTTTTTGCCGTCTGCGCAATCCTCGCTGCCTGCGCAGCCTTCGGCCTCTTTACCCGTCCTTCTGTCAAAGACTCTGACAGCGAGGACTTTTCCGCCAAGAGAGTACTCGAGGACATCAGGGTGATTTCAAGAGAACACCATTCCGTCGCCCAGCCTGCGGAAAGGGCTCAGGTAAGGGACTATCTGGTCTGCCGCCTCCGCGAACTCGGAGCCGACACGGTAAGGCTTTTTAGCTATGATTCCCTTACCGGCCCGAAACACAAGCATGTGAGCTACACTTTCACGGCAACCGACATCCTTGCTGAGTTCAGGCCTTCAGGCCAGCAGTCCCCGGAGGACGTCAGCCTGATGCTGGTAGCCCACTATGATTCAAGATATTCGCAGATAATGCCCCGCGACACCGTCTGGTCCTACGGAGCTGCCGACGACGGCTACGGAGTCGGGGTCATCCTCGAGACAGTCGGCCGTCTTCTGGAGAACCGGGACGAGTGGAAGAGGGGAGTGAAGGTCCTTTTCACCGATGCCGAAGAGGTGGGGATGATGGGAATGTCCTCTATCTACGCCGAAAACAGGGAGGTCTTTGACAATGTCGGGCTGATGATCAACCTTGAAGCCAGGGGAACTTACGGTCCCGTCCTCCTCTTCGAGACCAGTCCTGGCAACAGCCGTCTGATGAAACTCTATTCGGATGCGGCAAAGTACCCGTACACCTATTCACTGACGACAGTCGTCTATGGCTTCATGCCTAACTTCACTGATTTCACCCTGGTCAAGGATGACATCCCGGGCCTCAATTTCTCGACAGTCGCTGACGTCAACCACTACCACACGGACCTTGACAATTTCTCCAACGTCAGTCCGCGCTCCATCCAGCACTACGGCTCGCAGGTACTGCCCGTCGCAAGGAAGTATCTCACGGATGATGAATATGCAGGCAAGGACGCCCTCCGCTCCGATTCGGACACGGTCAATTTCACCATCCCTGCCATAGGACTCCTGAATATGCCGAAGTCCCTCTGGGTCATCATCAACATAGTAGTCTTCGTCCTTTTCATCCTTCTCCTTCTGACGGACTGCGTCCGGGGCAGGGTGAAGTTAGTCCCAGTCCTTGCCAAGGCCGGGAAATACCTGCTTCTGGCTGTCGCTGTGCTTGCAGCAGGTGTCGGAGTCACCTGGATCGGCTGCCGGATCGCCGGAGCTGAATTCAAGCCATTCGGGGTTATCGCCGGGATTCCGTTCGACAATGCCCTGATGATTGCCGCGACAGTGCTGCTGGCCGTTGCGTGTCTTGCCTTCTATGCCCGTTCCCGCGGAAAGGCCGCCCTGCTGACCTCCTCATCGATGCGCAGGAAAGCTGCTTCCGATGCTGAAGAAAGGTACTCATATTCAGTGCTCTACGGAGTTCTCCTGATTGACCTGCTGCTGAGCGTGGTCCTTGTCACCCTGGTGGGTGAGAACCTGATGTTCTTCGTGCCGCTGGCACTGGCGACCCTTGCTCTGCTGCTCGCCCGCATCACGCGCTGGAGGCTTTGGTTCCTTCTTTCCGCCGTGGTCATCCTGCTCCATGCGTGCTCCTTCCTCTTCGCCCTCTCGATGGCGATGACAATCGGTGCCTTCGGGGTAGTCGCCATGATTGCCTTCCTGGACATCATGGTGCTCGTGACGCTCGCCGACCGCTTCATCTCGGAGAGATAGAAAATAATTCCAACATCAGAAAGAAAAGTCTTGACTCGTACCCAGGGTCATGACTTATCTTTGCGTTTTCCTGACCAAACACAACAACTAAATGGACAAGATAATCATCCGGAACGCACGTACCAACAACCTCAGAAACATCGACATAGACATCCCGAAGCACTCCCTGGTGGTTTTCAGCGGGGTCAGCGGCAGCGGGAAGTCCTCCCTCCTGTTCGACACCATCTACACCGAGGCCCAGCGCCAGCTGGTTGACACTTTCAGCACATTCGCGAAGACCCGCCTCCCCAAACTCTCCCGCCCGGATGTGGATGAGATCAGAAATCTTTCCACTCCGATTGTGATTGACCAGAAGAAGATGGGCAACAACCTGCGCAGCACGGTCGGCACCGTCACCGAACTCGCCACTTACATCAGGCTTCTCTATTCAAGGATAGGACAGCCGTTTCTGAATATTCCTTCATTCTGCTTTTCTTTCAACCACCCGGAAGGAAGGTGCCCGTACTGCCACGGTCTTGGCAAAGAGATGAAGATTGACGTGGAAAAGTTTCTTGACAGGAGCAAGTCTCTGCGCGGGGGTGCCATCCGCCATAGCATCTACAAGCAGAATTCCTATATGCTCAAGGAACTCATCAAGTACGGCATCTTCGACCCCGACAAGCCTCTTTGCGAATGGTCCGAGGAGGAAATCGACAAGCTTCTCTACAGCGAGCCCATAGAACTTGACAAGTCTGTCACCGGCTTGACCTACAACCGTTTCTTCGAAGGGATTGTCACCAAGCTGGAACGCGCGGCAGTCGAAAAGGGGGAGGATGAACTGCCTCCCGAGGAAAAGAAGGCCTGGGCCGAGTTCTTCACCTACCGCACCTGTCCTCACTGCGGCGGCAGCCGGATCAACGATAGGGCCAGGCGCGTCAAGGTCCTCGGGACCGGCATCGATGAACTCTTCCGCATGGAAATCCGGGACGTGCTTGACTTCATGCGGAAGGTCAGCGATCCTTCGGGGATTTCAGCACCAATCCTCCGCAAAGTAATCTTCGTCCTGGAGCAGCTTGTCAGGGTCGGAGTCGGCTACCTTTCCCTTGAGCGGCCGGTCTCGACCCTTTCTGGAGGGGAGAGCCAGAGGGTCAAGATGGCAAAGCAGCTGGACTGCGACCTGACAGACCTGCTCTATGTGATGGACGAGCCGAGCGTGGGACTCCATCCGAGGGACACGGAGAACCTCATCGGCTTGATGAAGAACCTCAAGGACAAGGGCAACAGCGTCTTCGTCGTGGAGCACGACCCCGACATCATCCAGGCGGCGGAATGGGTGGTTGACATGGGACCCAAGGCCGGTGAATATGGAGGTACGGTGGTGTACAACGGCCCGGTGGAGGGCCTTGCCTCCTCGGAAGGGCTCACAGGGCGTTTCCTCTCGCAGCGTGCGGCTTCTCCGGCGGAGCTGAGGCGCCCCCGCAGGTGGAGCGATTTCTATCTTGTCGAAAACGCCTGCGCCAACAACCTCAAGAACATCACTGTGCGGATCCCGAAGGGCGTGATGACCTGCATCACCGGCGTCTCGGGCTGCGGGAAGAGCAGCCTTGTCCACGAGTGCTTCGCCCCGCAGCATCCTGATGCCTGCGTGATCGACCAGCAGCCGGTCGGACGCACCACCAGGGGCAACGTGGCTTCGTACATCGGGATATTCAATTACATCAGGCAGCTCTTTGCGGATTCTTCCGCGCAGGGGGTCTCCCTGTTCAGTTTCAATGCTGAGGGTGCCTGCCCGAAGTGCCAGGGCAGGGGATACCTGAGTTTTGAAATGCATTCCCTCGATGCAGTCCAGACAAGGTGCGACGAGTGCGGAGGCAAACGCTACAAGCCGCGAGCCCTTGCATATTCCTACAAAGGTATGAATATCTCGGAGGTTCTCGACCTCAGCGTCAAGGGTGCCCTGGCCTTCTTTGCCGACCAGTCTAAGATTCTGCGCCTGCTGCGCCTTCTGGATGAATGCGGTCTGGGATATCTCAAGCTGGGACAGTCGCTGAGCTGTCTTTCGGGAGGAGAAAACCAGAGGCTCAAAATCGCCACCGAACTCAAGAAGGCCGGCAACATCTACATTATGGATGAGCCGACTACGGGGCTGCACATGTCGGACATCTCCGGTTTCATGGACATTGTCGACCGCCTGGTAGATTCGGGCAACACTGTAGTGGTCATCGAGCACAATCCCGATGTCATCCGCCGTGCAGACTGGGTCATAGACCTCGGTCCCGAAGGCGGCAGGGACGGAGGGGAAGTACTCTTCGAGGGCACTCCGGAGGACCTCCGCCACTGCGAGGCTTCGATAACCGGGAAGTACATCTGACGCATTTCCCTCACATATTCATTCATTTTTTCCTCCCTGCCCTTGCGGGTTTGCCGGGAAGTTGCTACTTTTGCATCCGCATAACTTCAGGGCAGGGTGAGAATCCCGA
>JBJFDD010000375.1:0-4208 GCA_051889815.1 Candidatus Cryptobacteroides sp.
TGCCGGTCTCGATTTCGATTACCCTACCGTCGGATAATTCGATTTTCTTGTTGATAATGTTCATTACTGTTTTTCTATAACGTCTTAATCTTCGTTCTATCAAAAAGGGGAAGGCCGCAACCTTGTCACAGCCATCCCCTTCATTTTTTCCTATAGCTGGATTATCGACGGAGTCCGAGCTCCTTGACAATCTTTCTGTATCTCTCGATGTCAGTCTTCTGGAGATAGTCCAGGACTGAGCGTCTCTTACCTACAAGGCGAAGAAGGGAACGACGGGTAACGGTGTCCTTCTTGTTCTTTTTCAGGTGTTCGGTAAGATGATTGATACGGTAGGAAAATAAAGCAACTTGACTCTCTGGCGAGCCGGTGTCTGTATTAGACTTCCCGTACTTCGCGAAAATCTCTTGCTTCTTGTCGGCCATTAAATACTCTGCCATTTCGCAAAAAATCTGTAATAGTTAATAAATCATTCTCCCCGCCACTTGCGGAAAGCCTGCAAATTTAATCATTTATTTTCGATTGCCAAACTAAATTGCCGGAAAATCCTACAAATGTATCTCGTCGCAGTTGTTGCCGTTGGGATTCAGGGGGGCTATCCTTGAAAGGCTCTTGATGAAGTACCCGACTACAATGGCACTGACGGTGAAGACCACGGCATATTCCCATCCTGGCATGACATCGAGCAGGGTGTCGGCTTCCTTGATGGCATCGCTTCCGAAATGGCCGAGCAGGACGCTGAAGGTGTTGTTCACGCAATGCATGAGCATGGTCAGCTTGAGGGAACCCGTACGGAAGTAGACATAGCCGAACAGACATCCGATGCAGAATGCGGAAACTCCCTGCCAGAGGTTGCCGTGGATGGCGGCGAAGAAGAGGGCGGAGATGACAATCGCCAGGGCTGGCGAGATGCCCCTGCCTTTCCTGCTGCTGTCCTCGTCCTTGGACCTGTAGTTGAGAAGTCCCCTGAGCACAAGCCCCCGGCACATCCATTCTTCGAACAGGGGTGCGAATATCCCGACGCAGACAAGGTTCGGCACCAGCGGTCCTTCCGTCATCATCTCCATGGTGGTCTTCAGCTGGTCTGACATTTCCGGAAGGAAGCTGTTGACCAACTCGAGCATCATCGATGCTGCCACCATCGACACGGCGGCAAGGATGGCGGCCGCAATCCCGCCTTTCGGCCCGAAGTGGTTGCTGTCAAGCTTGTACCCGCGGTCGAACGGCGCATTCCGCGAGCTTTTGATCTTTGAATATATGAACACCGGCACGAACTGCAGCGGGTAGATTATCAGCATCTGGTAGCTGACCTGCACTTTCGCCATGCTCATGGGAAAAACGACCACCATTGAAATCAGCATCCCGACCAGGAACCATCCAAGGATAGAGAACATCCCGGAAAGACCCGGAACGTACCAGGAAAAAGCTCCGAGGATGTCGAAGCTTTTCTCAACTTTGCGCGGATTGAAGAAGCCCATGTCTCCCTCCTATTTCCAGAGAGGGGTAGGATAGACACCCTCCTGAACCAGTTCCGCGAACTTGGCGACCACACCCGGACGGTCCTCCTTGAAGGTCACACCGAACCAGCGGGAGTCTGTCGAAAGGACCTCGCAGCTGTAGCCTTCATTGTTGATGAGGGTATCGACCGCGAAAGGTATGTAGAATTCCTTCTTGAGTTCCTTGCTGTTGGCCTCGAGGAAGTCCTCGAAAATCCGGGCACTCCGGTCGAAGTAGTCCGGAGTGAAGCCCCACATATTCATTGAACAGAGGTTTGTGCCCTTGATCGGGACATGGGTTTCACCGGTTACTGTGTTGTCACCGTAGACGTTGCCGTCCCCCTCCTTGCCGATGTTGACGAACTCGGTGATGTTTCCGAGTTTCATGTCGCTGTCGTAGGAGCAGATTCCTCTGGAGACGGTTCCGTTCTCGGAGAGGGTGTTGTCGAGTTCAAAACCTACGATTGCGCACTTCCCTCTGGAGCCCTCGTTTGCCTTGAGCCAGTCGGCAAGAATCCTGAATGAGTTCTTCCCGTAGTAGTCGTCTCCGTTGATGACTGCGAATGGCTCCTTGATGACATCCCTGGCCATCAGGACAGCATGGGCGGTGCCCCAAGGCTTCTGCCTGTCGGGATTGATGGTGAACCTTGACGGAATTTTGTCCAGTTCCTGGGTGACGAACTCGAATTCGAGGGGAGCTCCGTCAGGGCAGGTGATTCCTGAATATTTCTTCCTGACAGTCTCCTTGAAGGCATCCAGGAATGCGTTTCTTACGATATAGACCACTTTGCCGAAGCCGGCGGCAACTGCGTCATAGATCGAATAGTCGATTATGGTTTCGCCGTTGGGACCGAGCCCGTCCATCTGTTTCAGTCCGCCGTAGCGGCTGCCCATTCCGGCAGCGAGTACAAGAAGAGTAGGTTTCATGATATTCTCTGTGAAGTATGATTGTCTTTTTGAGTATTTTGTACAAAATTAGTTAATTTTGCAGAAACAATTGCACAAACAATCATCCCAATCTTCTGCAAATTGGAAAAATTCAAAGACATCTGGAACCGGGACAAGGACGGAAAGAATGCCCAGCAGCGTTCCTTCATCCGCTATGCCATCGTTGCAACCGCCATATTCATTGTCATGGTCGGATTTGTCAACCCCAACAACATCGTCCGTTGGGTGAAGGCAGGTTTCGAAATCAGGCGACAGGAAAAGCAGATCGGTGCCTGCACCGAGGAAATCGGGGAGATGGACAGGCAAGTCCGCGCGCTGACATCGAGCAGGGACTCACTGGAAAAGTTCGCCCGGGAGCATTTCCATTTTGCAGCCCCTGGCGATGACGTTTACATCATTGACGACAAGAAATGACAGATATGGACAACTTTTCATTGATGGCGGTATCTCCGATAGACGGCCGCTATGCTTCCAAGACAGCTCCACTCAGGGAATATTTCAGCGAATTCGCCCTCATCTGCAACCGGATCAGGGTCGAGATTGAATATTTCATCGCCCTATGCAACATTCCTCTTCCCCAACTCTCTGATTTCGGGGAAGGTACCTCAATGTCCAGGGATGAACTTTTCGGAAAGTTGAGGGACATCTACCGCAATCTCACTCCGGAGGAGGCAGCCCGGGTAAAGGAGATCGAGAAGGTTACCAACCACGATGTGAAGGCTGTTGAATATTTCATCAAGGAACATTTCAAGGCATTGGGGATCAGTGCATGGCAGGAGTTCGTGCATTTCGGGCTCACTTCACAGGACATCAACAACACCGCCCAGCCGCTGATGCTCAAGGAGGCTGTCGAGAATGAATATCTGCCCCGTCTCCGGGAGATTGTCTCGATCCTCAGGGCAGATGCCATCGAGTGGAAGGATGTGGCCATGCTCGCCAAGACTCACGGACAGCCTGCTACTCCTACCCGCCTCGGAAAGGAAATCGAAGTGTTCGCAGTCCGTCTTGAAGAGCAGCTCCGTCAGTTCGCGCTGCTGACCTATCCTGCGAAGTTCGGCGGGGCCACAGGCAACATGAATGCCCACAAGGTTGCCTATCCGGACATCTGCTGGCCTTCATTTGCCGACTCGTTCGTCACTTCCCTCGGTCTCAGGAGGTCCTGCCCGACAACCCAGATCGAGCACTACGACAACCTTGCCGCCATCTTCGACTGCATGCGCAGGATCAACACTATCCTGATAGACCTGTGCCGTGATGTCTGGACTTACATCTCGATGGAGTATTTCCGCCAGAAGGTGGCCAAGAACGAGGTGGGTTCATCGGCAATGCCCCACAAAGTCAATCCTATCGATTTCGAAAATGCGGAAGGCAATCTCGGAATGGCGAATGCCGTCCTGACTTTCCTCTCGATGAAACTTCCTGTTTCAAGGCTTCAGCGTGACCTGACCGATTCGACTGTCCAGAGGAACATCGGCGTCCCGATGGCCCACGCCCTGATTTCTTTCGAGTCTTTGAAGAAGGGCCTTGGAAAACTCATCCTCAACCGTGAGGCAATCGATGCCGACCTGCACCGCAACTGGGCTGTCGTTGCAGAAGCCCTCCAGACCATCCTGAGGAGGGAAAAATACCCGAACCCGTACGAAACACTGAAGAATCTCACAAGGACCGGTGCCTCCATCGATGAAGATACCATCGCGCAGTTCGTGGAAAGTCTGGATGTCCCGGAGAGTGTCAAGGAGGAACTCCGTGCCGTGACTCCTTGGAATT
>JBJFDD010000376.1:0-4204 GCA_051889815.1 Candidatus Cryptobacteroides sp.
CAAAGAGGGACGGCATCATCCTGATCCGTGAAGTGGATGGAGTCATGACCCACTACAAGATTGACCTCAGGAAGAGCAAGCTTCTCGACTCACCATATTTCTACCTGCAGCAGAATGACATTATCTATGTTCCTGCCAACTCGTCGAGGGTGGCTGCTGCCAACACCGCCACAGGCATCTGGAGTGTCGCCATTTCCTCGGTTTCTTCAATAGTTGCCGTCGCGAGCCTCCTGCTTTCCCAGCCTTGGAGCCGATAGGACCTGTCTCCCTGACCCGGGTATTCCGCCCTGGTCCGCCACCAAAGGCATGAACATTTGCAATTGAAAAATAACGGGATGACTCTTGGGTCTCCCTCCAATACTAACCATCAGATTCTGAACATGGAAGAACAGAACAACGTCATTCCGCAGAGCAATCCTCAGCAGGAGAATGACGATTTCAGCATCAAGGAAATCCTGGCATATTGCTGGAGACTCAAATGGTGGATGGCCGCCGGTGCATTCATTGCCCTTGTCCTGGCATTCTGCTACCTCAGGCTGCAGACTCCCCAGTACCAGCGCACTTCCTGGATAATGCTCAACAAGCCTGACGGCACCAACACCGAGATGTCAATCCTTGCTGAATTCACCGGAAAGGTGGTTTCCAAGAAGATAGACAATGAAGTGTTCATCCTCAAGAGCCCGACTCTCCTTTCCAAGGTCGTTTCTGACCTGGACCTCAACACCAGGTACTACCACTATGTCATGCCTGTCGCCGACAGGGTTCGTTTCGGACGTTCGCTGTTTGCCGTCAAGAAGGTGGAGTATTACCAGGACAGCCCTCTTGGAATGAGCATTGTCACCGATCCTCTCTATCCCGAGCAGATGCACCCTTCTTCGGTTAAGGTTTCTCTCCGCAACATCGACGGCAAACAGTACCAGATCAAGGAACTCAGGGTAGGCAAGGAACAGATCCAGCTGCCTTCGTCAACATATTCCTATGGCGACAGCCTGTCTGTCAATTCATTCAAGCTCGTCATTGGTACCACCGGCATGGATGACCTCATCGACGGCGACAGGTACATCTGCACCTGGAACACTCCGCTGTCGACTGCCCAGGCCTTCGAGTCCCACCTCTCCGCCACTACCAACGGCAAGCAGACCCAGCTCACGGATGTCATTACTCTGACCTACACCGATGCTCTTCCGCGCAGGGCCGAGGACATCCTCAATGCCCTTGTCCTCAAATCCAACTTCGAGACAAAAGCCTACCGCAGCCTGTCGACCCAGAACACCCTGGACTTCATCGACCAGCGTCTTTCCGCAATCGCTTCCGAACTCGGCAATGCGGAGAACGAGTTCAAGGACTTCCAGTCAAGCAGGGTCCTGGTGGACATGAACTCCCAGTCCCAGATGGCCGTATCTTCGGACATGCAGTACCGCAACCAGCTCACTGAAGTGCGTGTCCAGAGTGAAATCCTCAAGATGGTCTCCGACCTCATCACCCAGTCTCCGCAGGGCCAGTATACTGTCATTCCGGCAAATATCGGCATCAGTGACGGTGGCCTCAATACCATCATTGCCAACTATAACAGCCTTGTCGCTGAACGCAACAGGATGGTCGCCAACTCTTCCGAAACCAACCCGAGAGTGCTCAGCCTCAATTCACAGCTTGATGACGCCAAGCAGAGCATCATCATGTCCGTGGCCAGCCTGCAGCGGGTCTATGCCCTCAGGGACAACGAACTGTCCAGGGTCATCAATGCCAGCCAGAAGAAAATGGCTGAAATGCCGAAGGACCAGGTTGAACTTGCACAACTCTCAAGAAAGGTCGATATCATCGAGCCCCTCTACCTTCTTCTCCAGCAGAAGAGGGAGGAAGCCCAGATTGCCTTCTGTTCCGAAACCGACAATTTCAGGGTCATTGAGCCTGCTTTCGGCTCTCCTGTTCCGGTTTCTCCGAACCGCAAGATGATCTACCTTCTTGCCCTGATCTGCGGTCTGGCTTTCCCTGTCCTCTTTGTCATGGTCCGCAAACTGTTGAGATTCAGGGTTGAAACCAAAAAGGACATCGAAGAGCGGCTGGACAAGCCGGTTCTCGCCATCATTCCGAAGCACAAGGAAAGCGGCTACTCCCTCATTCCTAACTACGGCAGGGACGAGGTTTCGGAGTCCTTCAGGATGCTCCGTTCCAACATCCAGTACCTTCCGGATGCAAGGGTGATCCAGGTAACTTCGTCTGTCCCGGGTGAAGGCAAGTCGTTCGTAGCCTCCAATCTCGCCCTGTCCATTGCACACACCGGCAAGAAGGTCGTCCTCGTCGGAATGGACATCCGCAAACCGACCCTGCATCAGGTTTTTCCGGAGGTCCACCAGAATCCTAATTTCTCGGTAGTCGGCTACCTCATCGGCAAGACCCGGAATGTTGAAGACCTTGTACAGAAGAGCGGTGTCAACGAGAATCTGGACATCATCGTGGCCGGTTCCGTGCCGCCGAATCCTTCAGAACTCCTTTCGCAGGGACTCCATAAGTAGATTATCGGTTCCCTTCGCAGTCTTTACGACTATGTCATAGTTGACTCCGCCCCATATCTTCCGGTGACCGACTCGATGCTCATCAACTCTTGCGTGGATGCAACCCTGTTTGTGGTCAGGGCGGATTTCACCGAACTGAAGATTCTGGACGAGGTCAATCAACTCTTCCACAACAAGACCCAGCCGGTCAAGGAACCGAACATGGTCCTCAATGGCCTTGACATCGACGCCAAGAAGTACCGCTACGGCTACGGCATCGGTTACGGAAAGAAATCCGGCACCTACGGCTATGGTTACGGCTACGGCTATGGCTACGGCTACGGCGATGACAGCCAGTCCGGAAATTCCTCCAAGTCAGGCAAATAAGCCGGGCTGACAGCCCGGAGACCTATTTCCAGCAGAAACGTATGTAATTCTGAAGTGGCTTCCTCTTGTTTTCAGGAGGAAGCTTCATGTAATCCCCGTACATGATCTTCAGGATTGAATCATAGTCTTTCCAGCCCATGAAACGGTGACCTTCGAAATCATATTCACAATACTCGCTGAGCATCCGGGCGCTGAAGCACTGGGGCATGCTGTAATCGGTGCAGGCAATCTGTGAATATGTCGCGGAACCCTTCTTGTTGCAGAGCCTGATGGCACTTTCGCGCGCCTGGGTGAACCGCACGGGGGAAATCTTCGTGAATGTGGGGTGAATCCTTGTGTGGATGGCAGTCTTGAATCTCGTCAGCAGCGTGGGGCAGTCCCTCGGGTCAGTGTGGACCCTGCGGCAGCGCACGCTCATCTTGTGCATCATGAACAGGGTGAAGAACAAATCGGAGAAAGTGTTGTCGTCAGGCACCTTGTCTACAGGGAATATGTCAATCCAGACTCCGGTGCTGCACGAAGGCCCGTGCCACGGGATGGTCGAGAGTGCAACTGTCCTGCTGGTGTCGCAGATTCTTCCGAAATTGATCCAGCAGTCCGGTATTACGGTCTGGTCGATGAAACGGAATTTCCCGGAAGTGTACTCGGCCCGGAACCGTTCATAGTCCTCCCTGGGCATCATCACGTCGATGTCGTCATCCCAGGGAATGAATCCCTTGTGCCGTACCGCCCCCAGGAGGGTGCCGTATCCCAATGAATAATTGATGTTCCTGCTTCTGCAGAAACGGTCGAAGTCCTCGAGAATTTCAAGGCTCAGAGCTTTCAGCTCCGTCAAGGACAGTGTTTTCATCCTACGCTATTTCAATCTGAAAAGGTTTATTCCTTCAAGGTAATTTTCCTGGATTCTGGTCATCGCGATGATTTCCTCCTCGGTAAGTATGGACCTTTGGATCCTCTCCATTCCGTCACTGTGGGTGGTCCTGGCCTCGTTGTCCATCTCCACGGCCATTGCGAAATCCCTGATTTCGTACCTCAGGCCTTCTCCGTCAAAAGGCAGGAAGAACTTCCTGTTCTTGTTCTGGTCTTCGAAACGCATCTCGAAATAGTCCGTTTTCCACCAAGGAGCAGGAACATAGATATAGCCTTTGGTCCCCGAGATGGTCATGCTCCCTTCCGTCTTGGCCCCGAGTCCGACCTGGAAAGATGCGGTCGCGCTGTCGTAGCGGAACACTGCCTTGGTGTAGATGTCCACGCCCATGGTGTAGATCTCGGTGGTCGCCGTATCATTAAAAAAGCCGCCGAGCAGGTTGCGCAGTGTGCGCGCC
>JBJFDD010000377.1:0-15431 GCA_051889815.1 Candidatus Cryptobacteroides sp.
CATGGCCAGATCCGGAGGTATCGGTGTCATCCACAAGAACATGAGCATCGAAAAGCAGTGCGACCAGGTACGCCGTGTCAAGAGAGCCGAGAACGGAATGATCTATGACCCGGTTACCATCTCTCCGGATGCGACTGTGGGAGATGCCCTGGCGATGATGAAGAAGCATCACGTCGGCGGAATCCCTGTTGTCAATCCGTCAGGCCATCTGATCGGCATTGTTACCAACCGCGACCTCCGTTTCCAGGAGAACATGCAGCGTCCGATCTCCGAGGTGATGACAAAGGAGAACCTGGTCACTGCTCCGAAGGGAATCACTCTTTCAGAGGCAACCACCATCATCCGCAACAGCAAGGTGGAGAAACTTCCTGTGGTCGATTCCGAAGGCAAGCTTGCCGGTCTTATCACCTACAAGGACCTGATGAAGATCAAGGACAATCCTATCGCCTCGAAAGACAGCAAGGGCCGTCTGCTTGTCGCCGCCGCTGCCGGAATCAAGTCCGACACCGTCGACAGGATTGCGATGCTCGTGGATGCAGGAGCGGATGCGGTCGTTCTTGACACCGCCCACGGTCATTCGGAAGGAGTTCTCAAGACCATCAGGAAGGCCAGCGAGGCTTTCCCTGATTTCCAGATAGTTGCAGGAAACGTCGCCACTGCCGAGGGCGCCAGGGCCTTGATGAAAGCCGGTGTAAAGGCAGTCAAGGTGGGAATCGGACCGGGATCGATCTGTACAACCCGAATCATCGCCGGTATCGGTGTCCCTCAGCTGACTGCGGTAATGTCTGCCGCCGACGCTCTCAAGGGGACAGGTATCCCTGTCATCGCTGACGGCGGTATCAGATATTCAGGAGACATTGTCAAGGCTCTGGCTGCAGGCGCCAGCACAATCATGGCGGGATCCCTGCTTGCAGGTACCGAAGAGTCTCCGGGCGAGACCATCATCATGAACGGACGCCGCTTCAAGTCCTACAGGGGCATGGGTTCCCTCGAGGCTATGGAGCAGGGCTCAAAGGACAGGTACTTCCAGGACATGGAAGAGGACATCAAGAAACTCGTTCCGGAGGGCATTGTCGCCCAGGTCCCTTTCAAGGGTACAGTCTCCGAGGTCGTCTACCAGCTGGTCGGCGGTCTCCGCTCCGGAATGGGCTATTGCGGTGCCCACAACATCGAAGAACTTCGTGACGCCCAGTTTGTCCGCATCACCAATGCCGGCTTCCTGGAGAGTCACCCTCACGATGTCACAATCACCAAGGAGGCTCCGAACTACTCACGCTAGCCGATGCGGAAGACTGCTGCCATATTCCTTGCCGCCCTCATTCCGGCATTTTTCCCTTCATGCAAGACATTCAACTCACTTGTGCATGACGGCGAGGTGGTCGCGAAGTATGGCAACCAGAAACTGTACCGTTCCGAACTGG
Organism: Candidatus Cryptobacteroides sp.; assembly: GCA_051889815.1. Lineage (GTDB taxonomy): Bacteria > Bacteroidota > Bacteroidia > Bacteroidales > UBA932 > Cryptobacteroides. Next base: position 1,422 of record JBJFDD010000377.1, read on the forward strand.
ATGGCGTGATACCTGCCGGACTTTCGCCAGAGGACAGCGCAGCCCTTTCGCTCAGGTACATTGAGAACTGGGCCAAGGACAAAGCCTTCCTCGCAATTGCCGGCCAGATGCTGACCAAGGAAGAGAAGGATTGCTCGAAGGACCTCGAGGCCTACCGCGAGTCCCTCCTGAAATACCGTTTCGAGCAGCGCTACATCAACGAGCGTCTGGACACAACCGTCTCCGATACCCAACTCAATGAATATTTCGAAGACCACAAGGACATCTTCCGCCTCAAGCGTGCAATCCTGAAGGCCAGGTTCATCCGGCTTCCCAAGGATTCGCCCGATTTCGCAACCTTCAGGAAACTGATGGCGTCAACTGATTCGGCGGATGTCGCCTGCTGTGACAGCATGGCCGTCAACTCTGCCCTGCATTATCACGATTTCTCCGCTAACTGGACGGATGCCGCCGATCTTGCAACCGAGTTCGAAATGGACCCTGTCCAGATGATGGCCAACCGTTCCGGCTCGTCTATCGAAGTCGTAAACGGTGAGACAGTCTCGTACGCCCATATCTTCGGCATCATCAGGGAAGGGGAGATCCCTCCGGTGGAATTCTGCAGCCAGAGAATACGGGATATTCTCATCAGCGAGCGGAAGCATGAACTCCTGAAGACTTTGGAACGGGACTTGCTGGAGGAGGTCCGGACAAGTGACAAATTTGAAATTTACTCAGAATGAAAAGAATCGCATCCTTAGCTTTCGCGCTCTTTTTCTGCACCGCCCTTTCCTTCGCGCAGAAGTACAATGTCGTCGACAAGACCATCGCAGTTGTCGGCAACGAAGCCATCTTGATTTCGGACATTGAGGAGGAAGTCAAGAACCAGAGGGCACAGGGCATGGCCTCCGACAGGCGCCTGCGCTGTGATATTCTTGAAGCCATAATGAAGAACAAGCTTTTCCTCATGCAGGCCAGGATTGACTCTCTTACCGTCAACCAGGACATGGTCGAGAGCAGCATCGAGTCGCGCCTCAGCGAGATGATGCTTTATCTCGGTGGGGAGGAGCAGCTGGAGGCCTATTTCGGCAAGCCGGTTTACCGTTTGCGTCAGGACCTGCGGGAACAGTATGAGGAGATGAGCCTCATCCAGCAGGAACAGATGGAAATTGTCCGCAATTTGCCTGAGATGACCCCGCTGGAAGTGCGTGCCTTCATGGACACCGTCGACAAGGAAACCCTTCCTGTTATCCCGGAGAAGTACCAGCTCAGCCAGATTTGCCTCTATCCGGACCGTGAGGCGGCCAATCTCGCAGTCCGCGAGAAACTTCTGAGCCTCCGTGAGAGGATTCTCAACGGCGAGAAATTCTCGACTCTTGCAAGGATATATTCAGAAGACAGGAGCAACTCCAACAAGGGTGGAGAAATCGGAATGGCGTCGAAATCAATCTTCTGGCCTGCCTTCTCGGATGCTGCCATGGCCCTCAAGCCAGGTACCATCTCGCAGATTGTAGAGACTCCTGACGGCTTCCATCTTATCGAGGTAATCGAAAAGAAAGGAGACATGTTCAATGCCCGCCACATCCTTCTCCGTCCTACCTACACTGCCGAGGACCGTGAGAAGGCATTCAAGAAACTCGACAGCCTCCGTACCGAAATACTCAACGGTGCTGTTTCCTTCGAGATGGCTGCCAGTTTCTACTCGCAGGATGAACTGACCAGGACCAACGGAGGACAGATGTCCGATCCCCACACAGGTTCTGCATATTTCGAGATTGACCAGCTCAAACCCCAGGACTATATCGCCATCAGGGATCTCAAGGAGGGCGAAATCTCAAAGCCTGTCCAGTCCACTGACGATGACGGACGGCAGGAACCTGACAAGAACTACATCAACGGGAAGGAAAATTACAAGATTATCAGGGTGGACAAGATCATTCCTGCCCACACAGCTACCTTCGACGATGACTTCAATGACCTGAAGGCAATAGTGAACGGTATGAAGCAGAACAAGGCAATCGAGGATTTCCTGACCGACAAGATCAGCAAGACTCATATCGTTATCGATCCGATGTTCAAGGATTGTGAGTTCAGGCGCAAGGATTGGGCGTCAAAGTTCAGGGAGGACTGATGCTCAGGAGACTGCTGGCATATTCATTGACATTTCTTCTGTTTTCATCGGGACTTCTTGCCCAGGAGAAGGCGGACAGTCTTGTCCGTCTTCTAGGATGCGACGTGCTCCAGCAGGTTGACGAGGCAGGCTACAGTTACAGGAAGGCATTGGGGAATGCCCGCTTCTACCACAATTCCACCCTTCTGGTATGTGACACTGCAATCTGGAATGTCAGCACCAACCTGATAAAGGCTTTCGGCAATGTCCGAATCATCCAGAACGAGACCGTCCTGAGCAGCGACAAGCTCGATTACCTTATCGATGAGAATCTTGCACAGTTCCGGGGTACCCTCGTCCAGCTCCAGGACAAGCAGAAGAACACTCTTCGCACCCGGAATCTCGACTATAACACAAAGGATAGTGTCGCGACCTTCAGGGGGGGAGCATCCATGCGTGACAAGGACGGACAGATCATCGAGAGCAAGTACGGCACCTATGACTCGAAAATCAGTACGTTTACCTTCACCGGCACCGTCAACATGTACACCGACTCTATCTTCGTCAAGACCGAGAAACTTGAATATGACACCGATGCCGCCTTTGCTACTTTCGGTCATGGAACCATTGCATGGAAAGATGACAACATGTTGTGCTCCAATGCCGGATGGTACGACCGGAACGCGGAGGTCTTCCTTTTCAACAAGTCTGTCCATCTTATGGATCCGACCAGGGAGGTCTGGGCAGACACCCTGAAATACTACCGTTTGCCCAACGATATCGAGATGTTCGGCAATGTCGAACTGCTGGATTCCGAGCGGAATCTTTCCGCTTTTGCAGGCTATATGCACTATGTCGATTCGACCTCGACAATGACGATGTCGCGGCACCCTGCAATGGTCACCCAGATTGATGACAAAGGACAGAAGGACACGGTCTATGTCAGTGCTGATTCCCTGGTTTACAGGTCGGTAAGAAAGTGCGACATTCCCAAGGCCGAATTGGCTGCTTCTGCCAAAAGGCTTGAGGAAATCGATGCCGATGCTGTGACTGCCTACCGCCGCAAAGCAGCGGAAGAAGCCAAAGCGGCGGCCGAGGCTGCGAAGAAGCAGAGGGACAAGGACGATCCGAATGCAGCCCTCTCTTCAGACAGGGGCAGGGGAGTGGCCGTTGGAGGAAAACTTCAGAACATGCCTGGACCCGATGATGAACTCGAGGCACCTGTGTTCCATCAATATTTCCTGAGACAGGCCCCCGACAGTGCTGACCTGGCGGATCACCTGAACGCCCCCGACAGCCTCAACACCCCGGATTCCCTTTCTTCAGTTGCCGATTCGCTATCGGCAATACCTCCGGACACGACCAAGATCGGGTTCCTGCTTGCGCTCCGCAATGTCAAGGCTTTCAAGAAAGACATGCAGCTTGTCTGCGATTCACTGTCATATTCGGATCTGGACTCTTTGGTCCGTCTCTATGATTCCCCAATGGTCTGGCAGGAAACCACCCGACAGTATTCTGCCGACAGCATGTCCGTGATGATCAAGGACAACAACCTGAAGAAAGCGAGTCTTATGTCCAACTCTTTCATCGTGATTCAGGAAGATTCCCTCTGCTTCGACCAGATCAAGGGAACGGAGATGATGGCATATTTCGATTCCACGGGACTGCTTACTCGCTTCGATTCGATGGGAGGTGCCTCCGGCCTGTTCTACATCGAGGAGAACGGTGTGCTTGCGACGGTCAACAAGTTCGAGGCCAAGATGCTGACAGCTACGCTGACGGAGGGCAATATCAATGATCTTTTCTATTTTGAAGATGTCAAAACCGATGCCTATCCGATTGTCCAGCTTCCGAAGGATGAAAGACAGCTGAAGGGCTTCATGTGGAGTCCGCAACGGCGTCCCGCCAACCCTTCTGATGTCACCGGCTTTGTCCCTTCCGAGTCGGAGAGGAGCCGCTACGAGTCCCTTTCGCGTCCGAAGTTCATCTACACCGACGAGTATTTTCCGGGCTATATGCAAAGTGTACACAAGATGCTGGACAGCAGGGATTCCCTGAAGGCGGCAAGAGCCCGGGAGCAGGAACTTCTCCGATTGCGGCAGGAGGCAGTGAAGGACAGCCTTGAAGCTGTGCAGGCGAACCTGGAAGCGGTGAAGGACAGCCTTCTTGCGGAACCGGAGGGTATTGATTCACTGCCTGACAGTGTCGGAATATTCAATAATGGCAAATTAATGGCGCCGAAGGCGGATTCCTCCCTTTCCGTGGCTTCTGATGATTCTGTTCTGCACATGCGGACGTCAGCGAAGATTGACAGTGTTGACGTCCTGGAGTTTCACGCCGGACCTTCGCCTGAAGAGATAGCGGATTCCCTGAGGGCTGCCAGAAAGGCTCTTGCAGAGCAGAAACGTCTTGAGCGGAAGAATGCCCGTGAAGCAAGGTGGGCGGAACTCGATTCAAGAGATGCTGCGAAGAAGGCCGCCAAGGAACAGAAGGCCCTTGAACGCCGGCGGAAGGCAACGGCCAGGGCCGTCATCGCCAGGGACAAGAGGGAGGCCAGGGAGCAGGAGATCCTGCAGAAGTACATCGAGCGCTATACCCGGAAGGAAGAGAGGGCAAAGGCAAGAAAAACGGCAAAACAGAATAAGAAAGCATCAGCTAAAGAGAATCTGCAATGGAAAGAAGAACAAGAGTAAGATTTGCGCCGTCACCGACCGGCCCTCTGCATATGGGCGGTGTACGTACGGCTCTTTATAATTATCTTTATGCAAAGCAGCATGGCGGGGACTTTATCCTGAGAATCGAGGACACCGATTCGCACCGTTTCGTCCCGGGAGCCGAAGAGTACATAATTGAGGCGCTCTCATGGTGCGGAATCAAGCCTGACGAGGGAGTTGACGAGAACGGAAAGGTCGTGGAGACACCATCTGCCGCCCATCCGCATGCACCTTACCGCCAAAGCCAGAGACGCAGCATCTACAAGCAGTACGCTGAAATGCTCGTCGAATCCGGCAATGCCTATTACGCATTTGATACACCCGGAGAGCTGGATGCCCGGAGAGCTGGATGCGAAGCATCAGGCCAGACTTTCATCTACAACCGTATGTCGAGGATGACCCTCCGCAATTCCCTTACCCTTTCTCCGGAAGAGACCGAAAGGCTTCTGCGGGAGACCAATGACTGGACCATCCGGTTCAAGATGCCCCAGGACACTGTCGTAAAGATGGATGACCTCATCCGGGGCCATGTCGAAATCAACACTGATACTCTCGACGACAAGGTCCTCTGGAAAAAGGCGGACGAACTACCGACCTATCATCTGGCCAACATAGTCGATGACCATCTGATGGAAATCACCGAGGTCATCAGGGGAGAGGAGTGGCTGCCATCGCTCCCGTTGCATTATCTGCTCTATGAAGCTTTCGGCTGGCAGGACACAATGCCGAGGTTCGCCCATCTTCCTCTTTTGCTCAAGCCAGTAGGCAACGGAAAACTCAGCAAGAGGGATGGAGACAAGATGGGATTCCCGGTATTCCCCCTTAACTGGGTCAATTCGGAAGGCGAAACCTATCATGGCTACCGGGAGGACGGCTACTTCCCGGGTGCCTTCGTCAACCTGCTTGCCATGCTCGGCTGGAATCCGGGCACTGAACAGGAGATATTCACCATGGAACAGCTCATCGACTCTTTCTCGATAGAAAAAGTCAGCAAGGCCGGGGCCAAGTTCAATCCTGAAAAGGCACGCTGGTTCAACAAGGAATATCTCAGGGCAACCTCAGACGAGGAACTCACGGCTCTTTTCATCCCGATTCTTGAAGAGAAGGGAATTTCTGTCACTTCCGGCACTACCGACCTACGTGCGCACAAGGTGTCTGCGGACTATGTCCGTGACGCCATCGCATTCACAAAGGAGAGGGCAACCTTCGTAAAGGATTTCTGGACAATTGCTTCCTGCCTTTTCGTCGCCCCTGAGGAATATTCCGTCTTCGGGATCAAGGCAGGAGCCCAGATTGAGCCCAAGGCTGCGGACAACCGCCCGAAAGACCCGAGGGTCAAGGAATATGACGACAGCCTCACTGCACCTTTCCTCGCCAAAGATGCGGACAAGTTCTGGAAGGGTGAAATCCCGGCCCTTGTCGCATCTGTTTCCGAATATGTCAAAGCCTATGACGGGGAGTGGACTGTACAGGGAGTAGGAGAGTCAATAGAGGATTACATCCGCACCAACGGATGGCCCATGGGCAAGGTGATGAATGCCATAAGGCTGGCTCTTGCCGGTTCCGCTAGCGGTCTTGGAATCGCTGACATCATCACCAGGATAGGCAGGGAAGAGACATCGGCGAGGATTGCCTACGCGCAGGCTCGTCTGGGTTGACCTGCCGGGGAGTTTTCAGTTGCCCCCGGCCTTTTTCTCCGTCCTTTTGATTGCAGGGATACTTTCCAGTTCAGCAATATTGTCTGCCGGTCCTACAAGAAGGACCGGTTTTGTGTAGTAGTCCGGAATCCTGTTCACTTCCTGTGACGGTCCGATTATGGTAACCTTTGTGTTGCCTCCGATCTGGGTGATAGGTTCCTCCTGCTCTATCACAGGGGAACTTGTGTACTTGAAATTCTTGTCGATGATTATCAGGTTCCCGAGATCCTTCTTTGCAATCTTTGACAGGTCGTTGATCTTGAATCCGGTCGCTATGGCTGTAATCTGGATTCTGTCCCCGGTTTCGGGATTGGTGTCATAGACGATGCCGGTCTTGAACTTGTTCGCATTGCCGGTATATTCACCGATCCGCTTGTTGATGTCGGCAAGGTCATCCATGGTCAGGCCATCCTTGTTCTTGCCGCAGGTGATGTTGACAAGCAGGTTCTTTGCTGTCTTGAGGTCGAAATCGTTGAGGAGCGGGGACTCGAGAGCACCCTTTACGGCCTCTTCAATCCTGTTTTTCCCTGAACCTGTTCCGCAGCCCATCAAGGCCATTCCGCTGTTTTCCATCATCGTCTTGATGTCCTGGAAGTCAACATTGATGTAGCCTTTCCTCGAGATGATTTCCGTGATGCCCTTTACGGCAATCGCAAGAACCTCATCCGCTTTCGGATAGGCATCGTGAATAAGATGCGTACCGAACTGGTCGAACAGCTTTTCGTTGTTGATGATAAGAAGACTGTCCACATTCTTGACGAGTTCGTGGATTCCGTCAATTGCCTTCGCAAGGGTCACAATCCCGTCGGCTTCGGCTGGAATGGTGACGACCGCAACGGTAAGGATGCCTTTGGATTTGGACATCTCCGCGATGACAGGGGCGGCGCCGGTACCGGTTCCACCACCCATTCCTGCAGTGATGAACAGCATCCGGGTCTCCTTTGTCAGTACGACCTCTTCAATCTTGTCCCTCGCTTCCAATGCGGCCTTGCGGCCCTTTTCGGGGTCGGTTCCTGCACCGAGCGAATTGCGGCCGATGTGTATCTTCACTGGTACCGGACTTGCATCGAGAGTCTGCTGGTCGGTGTTGCAGACATAGAAACTGCATCCTTCGATCCTCTCGTTGAACATGTAGTTGACGGCATTGCATCCGGCACCGCCAACTCCGATTACCTTGATCATTGAGTCGATAGGAGCCCAGTCGCTCGGAGCAATCATGTCGATTTCCTCAGTCATATCCGTAGATTCTCTATTCATGTTAAACTTCTTCTTTATCCATGTCGTCGAAGAGTGATCCGACAGTGTCGGCCACCTGTTTGATCCATTTGATCTGACGTTTTTTCTTCTCCTTTTTCGGTGGCTCGGCAGGCTCTTCCCTCTCAAACGTGTAGCCGAACAGATTGTCGTGCTGTTGAGTATTGGTGTCCTCCTGTGCCGAGGCGACGCTGTTCTCGATGCTTGAAGTGTCTTCGGCAGCCTTCTCCTCTTCCTTGATGTGCGGAAGGTCAAAAGCAGGAGTTTCAGGAATAACCGGACTCTTCACCGGTTCCGGAATGATGACCGGCTCCGGCATCTTGACCTGGACAGGAGGCCTGGCAGTGCAGTTCAGGCTCCGGTCTGCCTTCGCGGCATATATCATACCCATTGTCGTTGCAGCAGAGGTGCCTCTGGCCCCAGTGTTCTCCTCGCAGGTGAAGAACGGCTTCGGGGTGCCGATGCTCACTGTGCAGCACGAAACCGATTTGATGAAGTTCACGATATTCACGAGCTCCACGCAGCCGCCTGTCAATACTATTCCGGACCTGAGCCTGTCGGCGTAGCCGCTTTCCCGGATCGAGTAGAGAAGGGCATCGAGAATCTCTTTCATCCTGGCATCGATAATCTGTGAGATGTACTTGACTCCCACCTGGATTCCGGTGTTGTCGTTCTCGTCGTTGATCTGCAGGGTCTTGTTGCCGAACGAAGAAAGTTTGTCGTGCATGCAGGCACCATAGCCCTTCTTTATGTTTTCTGCAAGCTCGAAAGAAATGCCCAATTCCGACTTTATGTCATGTGTGACACTGTTTCCTCCAAACGGTATTGCGGAGTAGAATCTCATTATTCTTCCCTCGAAAACCGTTACCGAACTGACACCGGCGCCAAGGTCTATCAGCGCGACCCCATTGTCCATCTGTTCATCCTTCAGGACAGCCTTTGCGGTGATCCCGGGCGTGAAGTATTTCTTCGCAATGGAGATGCCCATGCTTCTGAATATGCTGTCGATGTTGGCTGAATGTCTCCTGTTGCCGACAAACACCTTGAAATTGCCCTCCAGGGATGAGGCGGTCATGCCCACAATGTCACTTTCCAGCTCGTTGAGGCAGTCCTCCGTCGAGAAGGACTGGGCAACCGCGCCGTAGATGACCTCCGTTTTGCTGTCTTTGAGCGGATAAGTCTTTAGGGCATCGTTCTTCAGTTCCCTGAGTTCCTGCTCCGCAATAGGTGTGTCTTCGTTCTCCCTGTCCACGGATGCTGACTTGACCTCCTGCCTGACGTAGTATCTGGGCAGACCGACGATTACCTCCGAGATCTTCATCTTGAGTTCCTGCTGGGCAGCAGTTATTGCTGAACGGAGCACATCCTCCACTCTCTTGGGGTTGAGGACATAACTGTTGCGGATACCCTCGGAAGGAGTTTCCCTGTAATAGACAACCTGTACATTCTGACCCTGGACCCGTGCGATACAAACCGCAATCTTGGCCGTACCCAGGTCAACCGATGCTATATATCTTTCTTCCATATCATTTTCTGCAGACTATCTGTCCGTCGTATTTCACATTCACTGTTGAGTAGGTGTCCTGCCCTTTTGCCGGGGCAATGGTGTTGTAGTACCTTTCAATCCTTCCGAATTTGGCTTCGGGACTGTCCGGCCCGCCGAAGATGAATTTCTCATTCCCCTTGCGCGGTACCATCACAATGTCTCCATCGGAATTGACCGTCATCTGGCTAATGTTCTCGGACCATACCTTGGAATCCTTGATGAAGTGGACGAGCCGGATTGCCGCCGCCAGCCATTCCTTTTCCTTTTCGCTGCGGGGCTCACCCTTGTAGTCCGCCTGCACATCAAGGGGAATGTTTCCGTCCATGATGGGGACCCTTGAGGTGTAGTTGCTCTGGAGCGGGAAGATGAAGCCACGCTCGTCGGCATAGAAACCGGTATCCCCCTTCTGGAACCTTACCGCCGGTTCTCTCTGGAACAGTTTCGCATTGAGATAGCCGTCAGGCGTAGTGTAGGCTTCTGCTTTGAGCACTGCGCTTTTCGCATCCAGAATCTCTTCTATCCTGCGCAGGTCCACACTGTCCAGGCGTTGCCCCACTATCGGGCCGTAATCTGATTTCAGATAGCCTTCGATGTCTTCCGGAGAGACAAAGACATAGTCCTCGTTGTACTCAACCCTGACTCCTGCACATGTCTTGAGACTCTGCTCCTCACTGTTCTTGTTCCAGATGAGCAAACAGAGCACTCCGAGCAGCAGAATGGCTGCCGCGACTATCACATGCTTCAGTCCTTTCTTCATTTTTCCATTCTTTCTGACAACAATTCCTCAATCGGCCTGATGAACCGGTCGATGTTGCCGGCTCCGAAGGTGGCGAGGATGTCGATTTCTTCATTCCTGACATATTCAAGCAGGTCCTCCGCAGCGAGCAGGACCTTCTCCGGGCAGGTAACCCGGTCGAAAATCAGCTCCGAGGTCACTCCCGGGATAGGTTCTTCCCTGGCCGGGTAGATATCAAGGAGGATCAGCTTGTCCGCAAGACTCAGGGCCTGTGCGAACTCTGCCGCAAAATCCCTTGTCCTGGTGTACAGATGGGGCTGGAAGATGGCTGTGAGCTTCCTTCCCGGGAACATATTCCTGATAGAAGAAATGGCGGACGACAGTTCCTTAGGATGGTGGGCGTAGTCGTCGATGTAGGTGAGGCCGGCTTTGTTGATGTGGATTTCAAGCCTTCTTTTCACTCCCTGGAAGGTGCCGATTCCTTTCTTGAGACCCTCAGGACCGACTCCGTGGAGGAGACAGATGGCTGCCGCTGCGACGCTATTCTCAACATTGACCCATCCCGGGACTCCCGTCCGGATGCCGCACACCCTTCCTTTCGGATGGACAAGGTCGAAAGAGTAGTGGCCAAGTTCATCCTTTACGATGTTTTCTGCATGGAAATCGGCCTCGATGTCATCGTAGCTGTAGGTGAACAGCTTTGCCTTGGTGTCCTCGCCGCTGATAGGAAGACCTTTTTTGATGACAAGTTTGCCGGTGACCCTGGCTGCGAATTGCCTGAAGGCCCTGCAGTACTCTTCGTGGGTGCCGTAAATGTCCAGATGGTCTGAATCCATCGAAGTGATTGCGGCGATATCCGGGCTCAGCTGGAGGAACGAACGGTCGAATTCATCGGCTTCGGCGACCAGGGTAGGAGTCTGGCTCATCAGCAGGTTCGTGCCGTAATTTTTCGAAATTCCGCCCAGGAAGGCAGAACAGCCGTTGTGCCCGATATTGAGGATGTGCGCCACCAGGGTACTTGTGGTGGTTTTCCCATGCGTGCCGGCAACAGCCAGGCAGGTCTGGCCCTGGGCGAGTTCCCCGAGCATCCGGGATCGCTTAATCAGAGTATAGTTGTGCTCCCTGACGTAAGCGAATTCTCCAAGACTTTCCGGAATTGCGGGAGTGTACACTACAAGAGTCGATTCCACATCCTTGGGGATGAAGTCTGTGTTGTCTTCGTAATGCACGTCAATGCCTTCCTTCTCCAGCTGATGAGTCAGCTCGGAAGGAGTCCTGTCGTAGCCTGCGACAGGGTAGCCTTTGAATTTGTAGTATCTGGCGATGGCGCTCATGCCTATTCCGCCAATCCCCAGGAAATATATTTTCTTGTAAGCGGACATTCCTCTCTGTTTTACCTGATCAGTGAATATATCTCGTCGGCGATCTTTCCGGCAGCATCAGGAAGTGCCATCCTGCCGGCATTCTCCTCCAGCCTTCCAATCCTTTCCGGGTCCCTGAGCAGTTCAAGGGCTGTCGGAATCATCTTCTCCATGGCTTCGGAGTCCTTTACGATGAGGGCGGCATCCTTGTTGACCAGAGCCATCGCATTGTGGGTCTGATGGTCTTCGGCGACATTGGGAGAAGGTATGAATATGGTGGCCTTGTGCGCGGCGCAGAGTTCCGATACGGAACTTGCCCCGGAGCGTGAGATGACAACATCTGCAGCGGCATAGGCAAGATCCATCCTTCCTATGAAATCAGAATGGTGGATGAACGCCGTTTTTCCCGGATTCTTTGCCCTTTGCTCTTCCATGAAGGCATCAATGCCGCTCTTGTAGTACTTGCCACACTGCCAGAGGACATCCATCCCGTCGATGCCGGGGCAACCGTCACTGATCCACATCTTCATGCTCTGGTTCAGACGGCTGCTGCCGAGACTTCCGCCCACGACGAACAGGTGCTTCCTGCCCGGGACGAGTCCATATTCCTTTTCCCCTTCAGCCTTCATCTGCGGCGTCCCCGGAGTGATGATGCTCCTGATGGGGTTGCCGGTCATCACTATCTTGTCCGCAGGGAAGAATCTCTCCATGCCTTCGTAGGCAACACAGATCTTCTGTACCCTGTTCCCGAGTTTCCTGTTGGTCAGGCCGGCGAATCCGTTCTGTTCCTGGATGAGGCACGGGATTCCCATTCCGGATGCGGCCCAGAGCAGGGGTGCGCTTGCATAGCCTCCCACCCCGACAACAACGTGCGGCTTGAATTCCTTCAGAATCTTCTTTGCCTTGAATATGCTGGCAACCACCCGGAACGGCACCTGGATGTCGTTGATGATGTTTTTGAGGTTGAGTTGCCTCTGCAGTCCTACAATCGGCAGTCCCACAATACGGTAACCTGCTGCAGGAACCTTCTCCATCTCCATCTTGCCCTCGGCTCCGACGAAGAGGATTTCCGTCTGCGGATTGAGTTCCTTCAGTTTGTTTGCTATCGAAACGGCCGGGAATATGTGTCCTCCCGTGCCGCCTCCACTGATCATTACTCTCAGGCTTTTGTATTCCATATTCCTAAAAATTGTTGTTTTCGTCCCCTTCTTCCCCGATTCCTGCTCCGTCTGCGATTCCGCTTTCGAGCATGTCGAGGTCGTTCAGGGTGTTTTCCATTTCATCCGTGGTTTCACGGTTTATGAGCGGTGCAGCCTTGGCTGTCTCCCTTTCAATCTTTTTCTTTGCCATCCGGCTGATCGACAGGATGACTCCGAAGGCAAGGCAGAACATCAGGAAAGATGATTTTCCGTGGCTGATCATCGGCAGCGTCTGGCCGGTCAGGGGACCCAGGTCGCAGTTTATCATGATGTGCATCATGGCCTGGCCGGTGATCAGTATGACAAGTCCTGCAACGGCTGTCTTCGCGAAGAGATTGTCGCAGTTGCGCACTATCAGCGAGCCTCTGGCAAGCAGGCTGATATAGAGGATGATGACCAGGATTCCTCCCAGCAGGCCATATTCCTCGACGATGAAACTGAACATGTAGTCTTCGAACATGATCGGAACCACGTATCTCTGCGTGCTCTTGCCTGGGCCTTTCCCTGTCAGTCTGCCTTCCTTGATTGCAACTTTTGCACTGACCGGCTGCTTGATCTTGTCCAGTGCCTTCCTGAACTTCTCGCTGCCTACAGGATTGTCCTTCATTGTCCGGAATGCGACATCCATCTTGCCTCCTTCCAGGCGGGTAAGCGCTGAGTCGAGGTGCGGGAAAGGCTTCTTCTCACTTACAGAGTTGATCCCTACACAGGCAATCAGCACTCCGACGCACACCAGTATCAGCTGAAGGAAATGCTTGATCCTGATGCCGCCGATCAGGATGGTGACCAGCATTATCGCACCGATGAAAATCGTTGAGGAAAGCGATCCGACCATTATCCCGACGCAAGTAAGGAGTATCGGGATGTAGATGTACACAAGCTCCTTGACGATGGTTTTCCCCCAGATGGGGTATTTCTTCGCAAGAAGGTTCGCTATCAGGAACCTGTCGTTCTTCAAGGCTGTCACCGCCCATGCAAGGTACATTACCATAGCGACCTTGACGACTTCGAAGACGTGGACCTGGAACCCTCCGATCTTGATGATTCTCCATGCCTGGTTGATGTACAGGGGCTCGAGTGGACCGATTGTCTTGTGGCTTGCCAGAATTGCCAGGAGGGTGATCGAAATGGCGAACCCCAGCTGCGAGAAGAACCGGAAGACGGCGATTTTCCTGATGTTGTAGCAAAGGATGATCACCACAAGGCCGACCAGCGAGACTTTCAGCTGGTCACTGATGATTTCCATCCTTGAGGTGCCCTGCTGGACAGCCAGCATCGAAGTGGAGGAGAAGATGGCTACGATGGAGATCAGGATGAGCAGAAACACTATCATCCAGACCACTTTGTCCCCTTCGAGGGATTCCACGAAGTTCCAAAGATTCCTCCTTTCCTTCTTGGCTTTTGCCATGTTCTC
>JBJFDD010000378.1:0-4185 GCA_051889815.1 Candidatus Cryptobacteroides sp.
GAGGAGAAGTTCATCGCGACCAATCCGAACTGCATCCGCAACAACGAGAAGATTGCACAGGTGAAGAAGAGGATGGCGGATGCCCTGAATGCGAATGACCTTGAGGCTTTGAGGCAGATTATCATTGACTGTGAGATTGTGTGCCCTATTTCAGGTACAAAGAACTGGACTGAGGTGCGTCAGTTCAACCTGATGTTCAGCACTTCAATGGGCTCCACTTCCGAGGGTGCAAGCACTATTTACCTTCGTCCGGAGACGGCACAGGGTATTTTTGTGAATTACCTGAATGTGCAGAAGACAGGCCGTATGAAGATACCTTTCGGTATTGCACAGATTGGAAAGGCCTTCAGGAATGAGATTGTGGCACGCCAGTTCATATTCAGGATGAGGGAGTTCGAGCAGATGGAGATGCAGTTCTTCATCAAGCCCGGAACCGAACTTGATTGGTTCAAGAAGTGGAAGGAGAACAGGATGAAATGGCATGTCAACCTTGGCATGGGAGCAGAAAACTACCGTTTCCACGACCATGAGAAACTTGCCCACTATGCCAATGCTGCAACCGACATCGAATTCCAGTTCCCGTTCGGCTTCAAGGAACTCGAAGGAATCCATTCAAGAACCGATTTTGACCTCGGCAACCACCAGAAGTTCTCCGGAAAGAAGATCCAGTACTTCGATCCTGAGACAGGTGAGAGCTATGTACCTTATGTCATCGAAACTTCAATCGGTGTGGACAGAATGGTTCTCGCAGTGCTTTCCCACTCCTACAAGGAGGAAACTCTCGAGAACGGAGAGACAAGGGTCGTCCTCGGTATTCCTGCACCTCTGGCTCCTGTAAAGGCTGCCGTGATGCCTCTGGTGAAGAACAATGAGGCTCTGGTCAATCTTGCGCAGAGCATTATGGACGATCTCAAGTTCGATTTCAACTTCCAGTACGACGAGAAGGATTCAATCGGAAAAAGATACCGCCGCCAGGATGCAATCGGTACTCCTTTCTGCATCACTGTCGACCACGATTCTCTTGAGGACAACTGCGTTACAATCCGTGAACGCGACACGATGACCCAGAAGAGGGTTCCGATTGCTGAACTCCGCTCCATTATCGACAAGGAGGTCAACATGAACAACCTCTTGAGGAATCTCAAGTAGTTATCAATTCTCTCGTTTTCATATTCACATATTATTTTCTTATTTTCGTCCCAGAAACAGGAAAATGATATGGATGAGAGAATAAGCAATGCATTGAAAATTGCGACTGACACCAAGGTCTTCGAAATGGGACCCGGAGTCAGCGCAATTTCTCCTTTAGTATTCAACAGGCTTTTTCGCGGTCGGAAAGCTGTCATCGTCGCGGATGTGAACACCTGGCCTGTACTTGGCCAAAAGGTTTTCTGCCTTTTCCGCTCAGCAGGAATAGACGTCAGTGAATATGTCATCGGCAAGAAAGAGTTCCACGCAGAATGGAAATATGTCGAGATGCTGGACGCAATCCTTGACGGGAATCCGCTGAAGGCAAAGGAAATCGAAAATGATCCTGACCATGTAGAGGCTGATGCAGATACTTCATTCAGGCAACCTTCCGGGGACTATCCTGTGGCCGTTTCAGTGGGTTCCGGGGTTATAAACGACCTGTGCAAACTGTCGTCACACCATCATGGCCAGTCCTACCTGTCGCTCCCTACAGCTGCCTCGGTCGATGGTTATTCCTCTTTCGGTGCTTCAATCTCTTACCAGAATTCAAAGCAGACGTTTTCCTGTCCGGCTCCAGTCGCAATCATTGCCGACATAGATGTTATTGCCGCAGCCCCGAAGGAAATGACAGCTGCAGGATATGCCGATCTTGCGGCAAAGATTCCTGCCGGGGCAGAATGGATGATTGCCGACCTGATGGGAACCGAGCCGATTGTTCCGGATGCCTGGCATGTTCTTCAAGATGTGCTGGATTCCCAGCTTTCCGATCCGGAAGGTGTTGCGGCAGGTGAGCCAAAAGCTGTTGCTGACCTGTTCGAGGGATTGACTCTCAGCGGAATCGCAATGCAGGCTGCACGTTCCAGCCGCCCGGCTTCCTGTTGTGACCATCTTTTCAGCCATATTCTCGACATGACAGGATACCGTTTCAATGGAAAACTTCAGTCACACGGTTTCCAGGTTGCGATCGGCACCTTGACTATGTGTGCTGTCTTCGATGAATTCCTGAAGCTGGATCTTTCAAAACTCGATGTGGATGCTTGTGTCAGGATCTGGCCTTCGCTTGAGGAGGAGCAGCAGAGAGCTTTGGAGATATTCAGTGACTTTCCTGCCCCGCGTCTCGGGTACACTGAGATTAGCAGGAAATATGATGACGCTCCGTCCGTACGCCGCCAGCTTGAAACCATCCGCGACTGCTGGCCTGAGTTCCGGGAAAAACTTCGAGCCCAGGTCTATCCGTTCGAGAAGATGAAGTCACGGCTGAAGGCTGCCAATGCTCCTTATGACCCTTCTGTCATTGGTCTCACCAGGCAGGACATCAAGGATATGTTCCCTAAGGTCCAGCTGATGAGGTACCGTTTCAATCTGCTGGACCTTGCAAAGCGCGGCGGTTTCTACGACTCTCTCGTGGATGCTGTCTTTGCTCCCGGGGGACCACTTGAAATCTGATCCGGGAATATGGAAATCAGAGGCAGGGGCATACGCGGATTCGCCAAGGGCAAAGCTTTCGTGGTGAATGATTTCAGCAAGAGGAATCCCTTTGAAGGAATTCCCGAGGGAAGTGTTCTTGTCTGTCCGGCAGTAACCTTGTCCGATTCGACCCTCATCGATTTCCGAAAAGTTGTGGCAATTGTAACTTCAGAACCTGACTCGGAAGGGGAGGCGTGCCTGATAGCCAGCGGGATGGGTATCCCGGCCCTTGTCGGGATGAGCGGCTGTCTCGAGATGATTGTCAACGGGGACAGGCTTCTCATCCGCAATCTCGACCTTGTCATCAATCCCGAACTTGACACTCTGATGGAGTTTGACCGGATGCGCAATGAGGCATCCAGCCAGCTGCGCATCAATTTTTAGACATACCTTAACATTAAAGACAAACTATGAAACTTCAGTCTTTTGCGCGTGATGCCTCACGTGCCCTTCTCGACCTTGCAATGCCCCGCAGATGCATCGTCTGCCACACTCCGCTTGCTCTCCGCGAGAACCACATCTGCCTTCACTGTCTTGCAGACCTGCCCCGCACCTATTTCAGCATCTGTTCCCGGAATCAGATGGCCGACAGGTTCAATGACCTCATAAGGAGATCAGCAGGCGGGGACGAGCCCTTTTCTGAATATTCCTACGCCACCTCTCTCTTTTTCTACCGTTCCGATACAGGGTATTCATTGATCACGCAACGGCTGAAGTATCACTCCGACCTTTCTGCCGGGCGGTACTTCGCGGCGATGCTGGGGCGGGAAATGAAGGAGTCTCCCGTCTGGAGTGATGTTGATGCCTTGATTCCGGTGCCTCTGCACTGGACCAGAAGGTGGTCCAGGGGGTACAACCAGGCCGAGGTGATTGCGCAGGAGTTGTCCCGTTGTCTTGGTGTCCCTGTCCGGACTGATTTGCTTGTAAGACCCCGGAGAACCAGGACCCAGACAAAAATCAGTGTCTCAAGCAAGGCAACCAATGTCAGGGGAGCGTTCCGGGTTCGGACCGGTGCCGACATCGCGGGATTGTCCCATGTCGTGATTGTCGATGATGTGTTCACGACCGGAGCCACGGTTCATTCTTGCTATCTGGCTCTGCGGGAGGTGTTTCCATCTTCTGTCAGAATCAGTGTCGCGACCCTGGGATGTGTCGGGCAATGAGTTTCGGGGGCCAACTCGGTGCCCGGCAAAAGATTGATACCGCCCGCAAGATGCATTTCAGTTACAACGCCTCCAACCAGCAGCTCCGAAGGCTGCTGCGAATTGATATGGCAGTTTTGGAGGAATTGTTTCCTTGAATGTTTAGACGTGGTTTCACACAGCATTCCGGTATCTGTACGAATCAGTGGCGCGATGCTGGAATATGTGGAATATTAAAGTGTTGATTTGTTACAATTTTGTTGTGATATACTTATTAAATAATAGTAAACGTGTTTAATAGTGGTGAATAATGTGTTAAAAACGGTTGATTAATTGAATATTTGATACTTTAATTAAAACAATTTAAGAAAATAACTTATAATTT
>JBJFDD010000379.1:0-4162 GCA_051889815.1 Candidatus Cryptobacteroides sp.
AGACATCTTCTTCAGCAGTCAGGGAGGAGTACTCAAGATGGTTCGGCAGGATTGCCGGGAATGAAAAAAAATTATTCAACCGCTACCAGGTCGATTCGGTGGATATCGCCACCGATGAGGATTACGTGAAAGGCCTGATGGCGTTATTTGGTAGAAGATAGCCGATGAAGAATCTTATCTCCTGTGCTGCCTTAATGGCCCTGGGTCTTTTTGCGGCCTTCCGGGTTCCTGCCACGGGACAGGAACCAGGAAGGCATCGCGGAGAGACAATCAACATGACCGGTTCCTTTCTCGAACCTCTGCAGAAGAGGGACTCGGCCCTGATTGCCGACCAGTTCCGTTATGGATTCCATCTTCGGGAAGTCGAAGCAGGGACGCAGTTCATGTTGCCGGATCTTTCCCGGGGGCTGATGGACAGCGTCGATGTGGTCAGCCCCTGGCTTGTGGATACCGTCAAGGTTTATGGAAAAAGGAAATCTCCTTCAGCCTACGATATCGATGTGTCATTGATCTTGACCTCCTTCGAGGAGGGCAGGCGGGACCTGGTCCCTCTTGCTGTCGCCCGAACCGGGGCCGACGGCAGGGTGGATACCCTGGTTTTCGATCCCCAGACTGTTGAATTCTTCACCATGCCGGTGGACACTGCTACCTATAGAATCCACGACATCAAGGATCAGATCCGCTATCCTGTGACAGTCGCTGAACTTCTGCCTTATGCAGCCCTTGTCTGGGGAATTGCACTTGTTGCTATTATTATCTGGATAATCCTGTCGGGGAAAAAGGCAGCAGTGCAGGCAGCTGCCTACAAGGATCCGCCTTATGTGGTTGCATTGCGCAAGCTTGACCGTTTCCGCAGCAACAAGTACTGGGCGCCGGAGAAGCAGAAGGTATTCTATTCGGGGATAACTGAAGCCCTCAAGGAGTATATCGCTGCAAGGTACGGCTTCGATGCGATGGAGATGACAACGGCCGAGATTTTCTCGAATCTCCGTCACACCGATGTGCCTGCTGACCTTTATGAGCAGATGAAGACCCTGTTCGAGACAGCCGATTACGTGAAGTTCGCAAAGGCCTTCGCTTCCGATGAAGAGAATGCGGTTGCCCTTCCTTCGGCGGTCCGTTTCGTGACAACAACATATCAGTCCCAGCTCTCTGAAGAGGAAGCTGCCGCGGCAGCAGGGGACAAAGAGAAAGGAGGTGGGAAGTAATGTTCTTTGAATATCCGAACCTGCTGTGGCTGCTGGCCATTCCGGCACTCCTTGCCCTTAAGTACATCTACGATGAGGTCAAGGACCGCAGACCGCACCTGAGGGTCTCGACAATTACGCCATGGACCGCAGGCGGCAGTACAGTCCTTGGAATTGTCCGGCATATTCCTTTCATATTCAGGATTGCCGCCCTTTGTCTTGTCGTGGTCGCACTTGCCCGTCCCAGATCTTCGACAAAGGTGGAAAAGATTGATACCGAGGGCATCGACATCGCACTCGCGATGGATGTCTCCACGAGTATGCTGGCAAGGGATTTCTCCCCTGACCGGATCAGTGCGGCCAAGGATATTGCCATCGAGTTCATCTCCCAGAGGCCTACCGACCGGATGTCAATAGTGGTCTTTGCCGGCGAGAGTTACACCCAGTGTCCCCTGACTACTGACAGGGCAACCCTTATCAATCTGATGAAGGAGGTCTCCACCGACCTTCTGGAGGATGGTACCGCAATCGGAAACGGACTTGCCACCGCAGTCGCCAGGCTTAAGGATTCCGATGCCAGGAGCCGGGTGATCATCCTTCTTACCGACGGAGTCAACAACTGCGGGGAAATCTCTCCGGAAACTGCTGCCCAGATAGCCCAGACCTATGGGATGAGAGTCTATACCATAGGCGTGGGCGCCAACGGAGAAGCTCCCTATCCGGTGATGACTCCTTGGGGAGTGGAGTTGCAGAAGGTCCCCGTGGAGATTGATGAGAAGTTGCTTTCCGACATTGCAACGGCAACCGGAGGCAGGTACTTCCGTGCCACCGACAACACGAAGCTTGCCGAAATATATTCGGAGATCGGAAAGATGGAGAAGGCACGCACGACAATCGACAGTTTCCCTGTCTACAAGGAACTGTTCTGGGGTTATGCCTTTGCCGCGCTGATTCTCCTGGTCCTTGAAGCATTGATGAGAATTTTTGTCCTGAAGAGATTGCCATGATAATATTCGAGAAACCATACTTCCTTTTTCTTCTTCTGCTGATTCCGCTGTTCTTCCTTCTGGTTGCACTGCGCCTGTCGGCAAGGAAGCGCCGGGTGCGCAGGATGGGAGATGAAAGACTGGTAAGCCAGCTGATGCCTTCCTGGTCGAAGTCGAAGGTCTGGGTCAGGACAGTTCTCTACTCCCTTGGATTCATGTTCTTTGCTGTTGCTCTTGCAAGGCCCCGGATTGGAGCCAAACTGACAGAGCACAAGTCAAAGGGCGCCGAAATCATGATTTGCCTGGACGTCTCCAATTCCATGCTTGCCCGGGATTATTCTCCGAACAGGCTGGAAAGGGCCAAACTGGCCATTTCCAGGATTGCAGACAAGCTCCAGGATGACAGGATCGGTCTTGTAATCTTTGCGGGAACCTCTTTCGTGCAGCTTCCGATTACCACCGACTATGTCAGTGCAAAGATGTTCCTGAACTCCATCTCCACTTCTTCCATCCCCGTGCAGGGAACGGCAATCGGAGATGCCATCAACACTGCTGCAAAGAGTTTCAGCGCACAGAGCGAACATAGCAGGGCCATCATCGTGATAACAGACGGTGAGAACCACGAGGATGATGCGGTCGCAGCCGCGATGACAGCTGCACAGGCAGGAGCGAAGGTCTATACAATCGGCGTTGGCTCTCCCGAGGGACAGCCCATCCCGGTGGACGGTGACCTGCTCAAGGACAAGGATGGCAACATCGTTGTGACTAAACTCGACGAAGAATCCCTGCTGGAGATTGCCGAGGCCGGCGGAGGAGCCTATGTCCATGCGGGAAATGACGAGTTCGGACTGAATCCGATAATCGACGACATCAAGAAGTTTGACGATGAGCAATTCAATTCGGTGATTTTCGAGGAATATGACGAGCAGTTCATGTACTTCCTTGCCATCGCATTGGCCTTCTTTGTGCTCGAAATGCTCATCGGCGAGAGAAAATCAACCAGACATCTGTTTGAAAAGTAAAATGGTCAGGAATATCAGAATATTCATTACCGCTGTGGCAGGGCTTCTGCTTTCTTGCCTCAGCCTTCATGCCCAGGCCGACCGTTCGGAAGTGCGTTCCGGCAACCGCCAGTTCCGTAAGGGCAACTGGGAGAAATCGGAGATTGCCTACCGCAAGGCTCTTCTGAAGGATTCAACTTCATTTGCTGCCAATTACAATCTTGGCGGAGCCCTCTACCGTGAGGAGAATTATGAGGAGGCAGGAAAGACAATGGAGGTTCTCAAGGATGTGGCCCCGTCTTCCGCCCATGCTTCCGACTATTATTACAATCTTGGCAATATGGCAGTCCAGAAGAAGGATTGGGGGGCTGCCGTTGAGGCTTACAGGCAGTCGTTGCTGAGAAATCCGGGGGACCTTGATGCAAAGGAGAACTATGCCTATGCAAAGCTGATGCTGAAAAACCAGGAGAACGGTGGCGATGGCCAGAACCAGAACCAGGACCAGAACCAGGACCAGGACCAGAACCAGGATCAGAACCAGGATCAGAATCAGGACCAGGATCAGAATCAGGACCAGGATCAGGATCAGGAACAGGACAGGCAGCCTCAGCCTCAGCAGGGGCAGATTTCACCTCAGCAGGCCCAGCAGATGCTGAAGGCAATCCAGGCCCGTGAGAAGGAAACCCAGGACAAGGTCAACAAGGAAAAGGCCGAGGCAATGAAGTCAAGACAAAAAGAAAAGAATTGGTAGAAAGATATGAGAAGAGCTATTATTGTGACGGCTTTGCTGTTGATTGCTTCAATGGGCATCTCTGCCCAGGATGTCATCAGGGTTGAGGCTCCGGAAGTGGTCGCGGCCGATGAGCAGTTCAATGTGACTTTTGTGATTGAGGGAGAAAAGTCTCCTTCAGACTTCACCTGGTCCGCCGGGGATTCGTTCCAGTTGGTCTGGGGGCCCCAGAAGGGAACTTCTTCTTCTGTCCGGATC
>JBJFDD010000380.1:0-4149 GCA_051889815.1 Candidatus Cryptobacteroides sp.
ATCAAACATCCTTCAGAATCACTTTGGACAATAATATTCCCCTATGGACCAGACCATCAAGAAAAAGTACAACTACTGGCAGTGGAAGACCCTCATCATCCTGATGATTGGCTATGCTCTGTTCTATTTCGTAAGGAAGAATTTCAGTATCGTGATGCCTGCCCTGGAGTCGGAGTTAGGGCTCAGCAAAGCCAAACTAGGTCTTTTCCTGACTCTTAATGGTGTTATCTACGGAGTCTCGAGATTCATCAACGGATTTTTTGCCGACAGGATGAGCCGCAAGAAGATGATGGCAGCCGGACTCTTCCTTTCAGCGGTGGTCAACATCCTGATTGGTCTCAGCCCCCAGCTTGACGGCATATTCAATCTGCTGGATGCCCGGGGCAAGGCGACGACGGGCCTGGTTGTGCTCATAGGCAGCCTGTGGCTGATCAACGGCTACACCCAGGGCATGGGCTATCCGCCTTGCGGCAGCCTGATGGCCCATTGGATCAAGCCGTCCGAGCTCGCAACCAAACAGTCCATCTGGAACAGTTCCCATTCGATCGGGGCCGGTCTGGTGTCAGTCCTGTGCGGCACCCTGATCCTGCAGAGGTATTCCTATTCTGCCTGGCAGTGGTGCTTCTTCATCCCGGCTATCCTTGCCATTGCCGGCTCTGTGCTGATTCTCACTACCCTCAAGGACACTCCTGCCTCTGTCGGCCTGCCGGATCCCGAATCCATGGATGAGAATGCCCCGGACAAGGGTGAGGGGACCCCTGAGGATCCTTCCTTCACGGAGAAAGTCTACAAACGCCTGGTCAGCAAGATGGTGTTCCGCAATCCTGTCATCTGGATCCTGGCATTGACGAACTTCTGCGTCTATGTCATCCGTTTCACCATCCTGGACTGGGGTTCGACATTCCTCACCCAGGACCGTGGCCTGTCAATCCAGACAGCCTCGTCGGTCGTGGCTGCATCCGAACTTGCCGGCGGTATTGTCGGGACTCTGATTGCGGGCTGGGCAACTGACAGGTTCTTCAAGAGCCGCTCACAGCGGACCTGCCTCCTGGGCCTTCTGGGAGCGACGGTCTGCTTCCTGCTCTTCTGGCTCACTCCAAAGGGAATGAACGGTCTTGCCGTGACATTTATAATAATGGCAAGTTTCTTCGTCTACATGCCTCAGGCGCTGATCGGCATTGCCTGCTCGAACCAGGCGACCAAGAGAGTGGCAGCTTCGGCCAACGGGCTCGCGGGTATCTTCGGCTATGCCAGCACCACGGTTTCCGGCCTGATGTTCGGATTCCTGGCCGACCGTTTCGGCTGGAATTCCGTGTTCGAGGTAGCGATAGCATTCGGCGTCATCGGTGTCATACTCTTCTCCTTCATCTGGAATGCCCCGGCTGACGGTTATCCGAAGGCGAATCCGATCATTGACGAAGTCCGCGGTGAGTTCCAGGGAAAGTAAAACTGAACGGGGTGGTGCAAACTATCCCTCTTTACGAATCCGGTGACTCTGAATGGGGCTGGGTCAGAGTGCGTCCATGAGGACTTTGTACGCTGCGGCTTTCTTTTCCAGTGACATGGGATAGGCTCTTGAGGAGGACGGCATCCGCCACCAGGTGAGATTCCGTCCTCCAACCTTTACCTTGAGGTTTCCTCCTACGGGAGGGATGACCTCCGACCCTATTGTGGAGGCGAGTTCCTCACTGGCTTTGCCCCCGGTTGTGACCAGGGTGGTGCACCCCGGCATATTCACAAGCAGGGCTGCGACGTCGGTCGGCTCCAGAATCCGGAGGTGGTTGTCGCTGGCGTTGTCCCTGAGGCGGCAGACCTTGGTCGCGGTGTCGAAGAATCCGAATCCCCTGGCGTTGCAGAAAGCCACAATACGCTCCCTGTCGAACCTCTTTTCGCCGGGAATTTCGAAATGGTGCGGGTCCTGATACTCCAGAAGCCCCATTATCCTCCAGAAGTCGTTGATCCAGTTCGGGTAGAAGAAATCCATGCTCCACCTGTTCTTCGGGGGAGGGAAACTGCCCAGGAACAGAACGCTCCCGTCTTCGGGAAGGAACGGCGGGAGCGGATGATGTTCAATTGTCATGGGAACTTTGTCCGTTTTCGGGTGGACCTTCGTCACATGCCGGAAGCCGGCGTGGGAGGCTACTCTTCCTTGCCCTGCACGAAGGCGACGATTTCTCCCTTCACTACCTTGTCCCCCTGCTTGCCGGTGACTGCGACAACCCGGCCGTTGATGGCTGGAACTATCTCCTCCATTCCGTAGATTGTCTGGACATAGCCCATCGGCTCTCCGGCTTTGACAGGAGTGCCTGCGACAGGGGCTGCGGACTCGTCGTCAACATCGACCTGCCAGAGCAGCTGGCCTTTGGAAGGGACCTGCACAGGAACAGCGTGAGGGTATTTTCTTGAATATTCCTCCACATCGAACTTCGGCATCTCGACAACGGGCCTGCTGACAACGATAGGCGCTCCAGCCTTCTTCTTGAGGTCTTCCAGTTCAGCATTGAAGCGCTCCTTGGCGATTCCGCTCCTGTAGTCGCGGTACTGGCGCTCGTGCATGGCGAATTCGAAGAGCTCCTCTTCGTCCTCTCCTTCGTCCCAGCCTTCTTCCTTCATCATCTGGCGGAACTTCGGAAGCTCGTCAGGATACGGATCCTGAGGGTCGCCGGTGTAGAATTCCAGGCCTTTTTCCTTGGCAAGGGCAACGATTTCCGGGTCGAGTTCCCCCGGAAGCTTGCCCATCTTGCCGAGAATCATTCCCCAGGTGTCCTTGTCGATGGTCGTCCAGCGAGGCTTTCCGTTGAGGATGTTCAGCAGGTTCATCAGTGCGGTGTTCTTCACGTACTGGCTGAACGGGGTGACAAGCGGCGGGTAACCAAGGCGCGGCCAGACATATTCAACCTCCTGGAAGAGCTTGACCATCAGGGTGTCAAGGCTGATTTCAGGACGGCCGTGCGCTCTTTCGGTTGCGTTGATGGCATTCTGGAAGCCTTTCAGGTCGGCCATCATCGAACCCATCATTCCGCCCGGCAGGCCGCAGCCCACAAGGAGGGAGGACATCTTTGCGTTGGAAGGGTTGATCCAGTAGCCGAGGAAGTCGTCTATGAACTTCTGGGTCAGGCGGCGGACCTCCATGTACGCATCCATGTTCAGGTCCTTGACCAGGAAGCCGTCGGCTTTCATCATCTCGCGGATGGTGATGACGTCCGGGTGCACCTTTCCCCAGGAAAGAGGCTCCACTGCAACGTCGAGATAGTCAGCGCCGGCACGGGCGACTTCCAGCATCGATGCAGGTGAGAATCCCGGACCGCAGTGACCGTGGTACTGGACCTTGATGTGAGGGTATTTCTTCTTGATGTCGTGGACAAGCCTGCCGAGGGTTGTAGGTCTTCCGATTCCGGCCATGTCCTTGAGGCAGATTTCGTCGGCGCCATATTCAACGACCTTGTCAACGATGTCCATGTAGTACTCGACCGTGTGGACAGGGGAGTTGGTGATGGAAAGTGCGACCTGGGAAATCATCCCGCCTTCTTTCGCGAATTCCACAGAACGTCTGAGGTTGCGGTGGTCGTTCAGACCGCAGAATGAGCGTGCGATGTCGGTGCCCTGCTTCTTCTTGACCTTGTACATAAGTTTCCTGACGTCGGCCGGTACAGGGTTCATCCTGAGCGCATTCAGGCCGCGCTCAAGCATGTGGGTCTGGATACCTGCCTTGTGGAATGGGGCAGTCCAGCGGCGCACTGCGATGTTGGGGTTTTCCCCGAAGAGAAGGTTGACCTGCTCGAATGCGCCTCCGTTGGTCTCGACCCTGTCAAAACATCCCATGTCAATGATGGCGGGAGCGACTTCTTCCAACTGGTCCACCCTTGGGACGTACTTTCCGGAAGACTGCCACATGTCGCGGTAAACGAGAGAGAATTTTATTTCTTTTGCCATTGCTTTGTTGTTGTCTTTAACTCTGTTGTTGCTGTTTCTGTCCGAGTCTGTATTAGGACAGACAAAGATACACTTTTCCTCTTCATATTCATAAATTTTGGGCAAGGAGAATATTTGGTTAAATTTGTAGGTTATGAATATTATGAAAGCCATAGGCAATTGTTCCAGGGGCATCGTCGTGCTGCTGCCGGTCGTGCTGGGGGCGGCCGGTTGTGA
>JBJFDD010000381.1:0-4144 GCA_051889815.1 Candidatus Cryptobacteroides sp.
TGATGGCTTGGTTCTCTCGGTGTGAGAGGTCGGCATAGCGTGAGCGGAGGCTGTTATATTTCTCCAAGAATGCGAAGAGCTTGTCGTTGAGTTCTGTTCCGGTGCATTCCTGCTTTGTACGGTTTAGCTTTATCGTTATCTCACCTTCTTCAATCACAATCGGCATCACGCTCTCATCGTCCATGAAGATGGTAGCTATGTGTGTGGAGTCTGATGCGCCCGAGAACTTAAACTGTCCGTGCACAACCTCACAAGAGTCGATATTCTTCATCTCTCCGTCTTTCATTGCCTTTAGGTAAAGCATTCTGCCATCGAGCATGGAGATATTTGAAGAACCTTGGATATTGAAAGATTTTGTACATGAGGTACAAGCAAGGACAGTCAATATGGAGTAGAGAATTTTCTTCATCTAATTAGATAACGTTTTTTTTATAAGGAATAAATTGTTTTTTCTTAGTAGGAAACCTATGAAAAGAGTTGCCTTTTCAATATTTCTCTGCAAAGATAGTACGGATTTTTCTTGCAAAAAAATTTCTTCTTCCTATCTGTCTTTTTTTTCTTCTTTCCAAATTTTCTGTGGGTATTTTTTGACTTCCGGACAGAAAACAGTCATTGGGTTTTTGCATGGTTACTGTTCCCGTACTGAAAGATCCTATGCTCTACCAAGACTGAATGTCATGTCCTGCTACTCCAACCGGAATCACTGAAGTGACAAATCGTTTGCATATTCGTCAATTTTTTGCCATTCCGTCAAATCGTTGATGGCAGATTTGCTTTCCGTTTGACGTATGTTGTATCTTTACGTGATAATTTGGACATCCGATGCTTATTAAGTCGATTATGAATAATACAAATTTGACAAATATGATCAGGAAGAACTTTTTTGCCAGGAGCGGACTCTTGCTTGATGTCGCTCTCATTGCTGCTGCTTTCATTTCCGCTGTTTCATGTAACAATGGAAAAGGGACCAAAACTTCGAATCCTGCCGGCATGATTGATGATCCTGCCAAACTGGAGATGCTTCACTCCCTTGTCGACCTTGAGGGAAACAAGGGCCGTTTGTATGAGATGACTTATACTCTTGACTACAAGCTTGACGAAGCCCTGGATGCCGGGATTGTCGGAACGAATTCCCTTATGCAGTTCGCAATGACCCATCTTATGGACAAACCGCGGTCCAAGGCTCCGGGCATGCGTTACGATGCCGGTTGCAGTGCATTTGCCTGCCCTGACAAGAATTCCGGGGATTTCCTCATGGGACGCAACTTCGATTTCAATCACAAGGATGAGAAGGGTGAACGGATAATGATACCCGCCATTGTTGTCCACACTGCCCCTGCCGGTGGAAAGAAGTCTGTTTCTTTCGTGGACGGCCAGTTCATCTTCCTGAAGAGCGGATTCTATACTGACGGCGAATCCGACCTCTCACTTTTGATGGCCCTTCCATATCTTCTCCTGGACGGAATCAACGAGGACGGTTTTGCAATCAGTGTGCTCAAGCTCGACGGCAATCCTACCCGCCAGCATTACCCGGACAGGAAGAACATATTCACCACCGTTGCGATGAGAATGCTCCTTGACCGTGCCAGCACAGTCGAACAGGCAACCAAGATGCTGGAGCAGTACAATATGTGCATGGACGACGACCCGGCAAGCTACCATTTCTTCATGGCTGATGCTACTGGTGATTATGCCATTGTGGAATACACTTTCAAGGAGGGAGAGGAGTATCCTACCGAAATGGAAGTGCTCCGGGGCGATGATGTCTGGCGTTATGTCACCAACTTCTATGCTTCTCCATCAATGGTCGATTCCCCTAACGGAAGCGTGATTTCAACCCACGGAAAGTGGCGTTACGATACCTTGAAGGTCAATCTGGCAAAAGCCGGGTACAAACTGAACTCTGCCCAGCAGGCAATGGACCTGCTCGAAAAGGTTGCACAGGGTCCTGGTGATGAAGAGCAGAAGTCCACCGGCTTCACCCAGTGGTCTGAAGTTTACAACCTTACCAGGAAGACAGTCAGGATGTCCATCCTCAGGGAGTTCGACAAATCCTTCGACTTCACTATTGAATAAGATTATTGAATGCCTATTGCAACAATATGGAAAAACTATCAGCACTGGTTATGGCGATTATTGCCATTGCCGTGTCCTGTTCCTGAGATTCTCTCCACGATAACCCGGAAAAGGCTGACGTTGCCCGGGTTATCGTGGTCAGGTCTTCGGAACTTTCTTTTTCCCTGCACTTAATGCATAATCCGATGAAATGCTTTTGAGTTCCGCTATAATATGCCTAATTTTAACCGACAGTAGATTCATAGGAACCAACAGCAAATCAAGATGAAATACAAAGCACTCTTTGCGTCAGTCCTTGCCATTGTGGCAGTGTCATGTACTGATGCCCCCAAGCCACAGAAAGCCATCCAACCTGTCCTTTTCTCGGAGGTTGATGTCGACGACGCATTCTGGTCCCCGCGCCTGGACACCCTCAAGAATGTAACTATCGGGGTGTGTATCGACCAGATTGAAAACCAGACCGGCCGCATCCGCAACTTCGAAAATGCCGCGAAAGGCGAAGGTGGCCATTCGGGAATATATTTTGACGACTCCGATGTGTACAAGGCCCTGGAAGGGATGGCATATTCACTGAAGAACAATCCGGACCCTGTACTGGAGGCAAAATGCGACGAATGGATTGACAAGTTCGCTGCCGCCCAGCAGCCGGATGGCTACATCAACACCTACTACACCCTTACCGGCCTTGAAAACCGCTGGACAGACATGGGTATGCACGAGATGTACTGTGCCGGACATCTTATCGAAGCTGCCATCGCCTACTATGAAGTGACCGGCAAGGACAAACTGCTGGATGTTGCGAAGAAGATGGTAGGTCACATGATGGATACCTTCGGCCCGGACAAACGGCATTGGGTCCCCGGGCACGAAGAAATCGAGCTCGCCCTTGTGAAACTCTATTCACTGACCGGTGAGACCGGGTATCTTGATTTCGCCAAATGGCTGGTCGAGGAGCGCGGACACGGATATGGCAGCTACAGGGACTTCGGCCCCGTCCACTATCAGGACGACATCCCGGTAAGGGAGATGACCACCATCAACGGACATGCTGTGCGTGCCATGTATCTATTCTGCGGAATGGCTGACATTGCAGCCTTCACCGGAGACGATGAATATGTCCAGGCAATGCTCCGGGTCTGGGACAAGATTGTAGAAAGAAAGATGTACATCACCGGAGGTATCGGCAACACGGGCCATTTCGAGGGCTTTTCTGCCGATTTTGACCTTCCGAACGCCGAGGCCTACTGCGAGACCTGTGCTTCGATCGGAATGGTCCTATGGAACTGGCGGATGAACGGGATGACAGGCGATGCCAAGTTCATCGATGTGCTGGAGCGCACCCTCTACAACGGTGTCCTTTCCGGAATATCCCTTTCCGGCGACCGTTTCTTCTATGTCAATCCACTTGAGTCTGACGGCAACCATCATCGCCAGGCCTGGTACGGTTGTGCCTGCTGCCCTTCCAACCTCTGCCGCTTCATCCCTTCGGTAGGCAACTACATCTACGGCACTTCGCAGGACGCTGTCAATGTCAATCTCTTCATCGGCAGCAGCACTACCGCAAATGGTCTGGGAATATGCCAGGAAACATCCTACCCATGGTCCGGTGATGTCAGGATCCGGGTTTCCGCTCCAAAGGCTCTCACCCGTACCCTTAAAATCCGCATTCCACAGTGGTGCAAGAACTGGACTGTCTCTGTCGGAGGGCAGACTCTTTCCCCGTCAACCCTTGATTCTGAACCGGAATCCTCTTCCAAAGCTCATATCGACAAGGGTTATCTCTGCATCAGCCGCAAGTGGAAAGGAGAAACCGACATCCAGGTCTGTTTCGACATGCCTGTCGAGGTTGTCAGTGCCGATCCACGCGTCAAGGCCGATGAGGGCAAACGTGCCCTTATGCGTGGACCTCTGGTCTATTGCATGGAGGGTATAGACAACATCTCGACCTATGAAACCGCCCGAATCGACAGCACAACGACCTTTGCCACTGACTATTCAGAATCTCTTCTGGGCGGCATCCGGACCATTTCCGCAACCACTCCTGGCGGCACCTTGATGTTTGTCCCTT
>JBJFDD010000382.1:0-4127 GCA_051889815.1 Candidatus Cryptobacteroides sp.
GCCTTTCGACTTTTAGCCATCCTCTGTATATTTATGCCCCGAAGGGCACTGAGGTCCAGATTACTGGTTCAGGTATGCGCTGTACTTGTCATAGGCCTCCTTGTAGGAAGGATCCTGTGAGCTGAAACGGTAGTTTGCATTCTTGAGGTACTCGGCAACCGTCAACTTGATGTTCTCATCCTTTGTGATTTCGAAAGCCTTCTCGAAAGGTTCAAGACAATTCTTGAGGACAACCTCGAACTCCTTGACCAGTTCCATGTACTTGGCATCATCCAACTCCTGCTGGGCCTTGTCCTGAATCTCAATCGCCTGATTGTAGTACATCATTCCCTCACCGATGTAACCCCACTCGTAGTCAGGATTGATCGAAGAGCACTTGCGGTAAGCTTCAGTAGCTTTTTCAACGTTGCCGAGCTGGAGATTGATGTTGCCCTCAACATAGTACAGGGAAGCATTCTCCGGCTCATTCTTCTTTGCATCGTCAAGAAGGGAGAAAAGCCTGTCAGTATCCTCACCGGAAGTGATGTAGTAGTTGATGAGGCCGATGAGAATACCCTGGTTTGAAGGGAACTTTGAGAATCCTTCCTCAAGAACGGTCTTCATTGCCTGCTTGCCGGTCGCGGTGGTGTCAACCTTTGCCATGACATCAGCAAGTTTTGTGTAGACCTCCCCGTCCTCGTAATACTCATAATTCAGGCACTCCTTGAAATAATCCCTGGCAGCAGCATTGTCACCGATTGCCCAGGAGGTAAAGCCGGCATTGTAGAGAGCTGACGTGTCAGCGATGCCGTAAGGCTGGGTAAGGGAAGCGTCGAAAGCAGCCTTGAAAAGATCCCTGGCACCTTCTGCATTGCCGAGTGAATACTCCGAATAGGCATCATTGACATACTTCTCGGCAATTGACTTGATACCGTTGGCGATATCTTTGAGCTTGGTACCGTTTACATCAACCTCAGCAGCCTTCTTGAAGGCCAGGAGAGCATTGTCAAGAGGATTTGCACAGACCGGATTCGTGACCTGGATGATGTCGGCCACACCTGCTTCGTTGATGTAGATGTTCTTGTCCTTGTAGACCTGCTTGGTGTAGTTGACACCGTTGATAACTACATTCTCGGTAGAGACAGGCTTGTCATTGCCCATGGCGAGGGAAAGGGATGTCACATCAGCTCCGACCCAGGCATTGCCGACAGGAGCATTGTAAGCATCGATGTACTTGTTTCCAAGATTGATCCATGTGGCAACCTTGGTGGCCTTCTTTACATTTTCGGAGGCAGCCTTTGCAGCTTCGAGGTTCTTCTTTGCGTTCTCGACACTCTGTGCGGTGGCAACCTGAACGGATGCAAGAACAGCCAGTGCTATCAAAATCCTTTTCATGATTTTATTGGTTTGAGTTATCTGTAATTGAATTATTGGTCTGGATTGTCGGATCAGCAAGTTCCGGCTGCACATCATTCTGTCCATCAGTTTCATCATCCCCGGCAGCACCGTTGACTGTCGAAACGGCGGCAATGGAGTCACCCTCCTTGATGTTGATGAGTTTGACACCCTGGGTCGCCCTGCCGGCCACACGGATGTCGGAAACTGACATCCTTATGGTCAGTCCGGACTTTTCAATGATCATCAAATCGTTGCTTTCGGTAACATTCTTTATCGCAACAAGTTTGCCGGTCTTTTCGGTGATGTTGATGGTCTTCACACCCTTTCCGCCACGTTTTGTAATACGGTACTCGTCGAAGTCGGTCCTCTTCCCGAATCCGTTTTCACTGACCACGAGCACGGTGTGGGAGGAAGCATCCTCTGCGGATGGATCGTAGTTGATCGCTCCGACCACAATGTCATCTCCCTCAAGATTGATGCCACGGACTCCGGTCGAGTTCCGTCCCATAGGCCTGGCATCGGTTTCATTGAAGCGGCAGCAGCGTCCGTCCCTTGCAGCAATGAGAATCTCTTCGTTGCCATTGGTAAGGAGAGCTTCGACAAGTTCGTCGCCTTCGCGGAGATTGACGGCATTGACGCCTGCGGCCCTTGGATGTGAATATGCAGACAGAGCGGTCTTCTTGATGATTCCGCTTCTCGTTACAAGTACCACGTTGAGGGATTCGACATATTCAGGATCATTCAGCGTGCGGACATTGATGTAGGTCCGTATCTTGTCGTCAGGAATGCTGAGGACGTTCTGGATAGCCCTGCCCTTGGAAGAGCGCGAACCTTCCGGAATCTGATAGACCTTGAGCCAGTAGCAGCGCCCGCTCTGGGTAAACAGGAGCATGGTGGAATGCATGTTGGCGACGTAGATGTGCTCGATGAAGTCCTCGTCCCTGGTCGCGCTGCCTTTCATGCCCACTCCGCCGCGGGCCTGGGTGCGGTACTCGGTAAGGGAAGTCCTCTTGATGTAGCCCAGGTGGGAGATTGTGATGACGACATCTTCATCGGCATAGAAGTCCTCAGGGTTGAATTCTTCCTCGGAAGGACGGATTTCTGTCCTGCGGGCATCGCCGTACTTGTCCTTGAGTTCCATCGTCTCGGCCTTGATGATTTTCATCTGCTCGACCTCGCTGCCGAGAATCTCGTTGCAGCGGGCGATGAACTTCTCCAGTTCTTCATATTCAGCCTGCAGTTTCTCCCTTTCCAGTCCGGTGAGCTGCCTGAGGCGCATCTCGACAATGGCGGTTGCCTGTACCTCGGTGAAAGCGAAGCGGGACATGAGTTCCGCCTTTGCCTCATCGACATTGGCCGAATGCCTGATGATAGCGATGATTTCATCAATAACGTCTATCGCCTTCAGCAGGCCTTCGAGGATGTGGGCCCTCTTCTCGGCCTTTGCGAGATCGAACTTGGTCCTCCGGACGATGACCTCGTGGCGGAAGTCCACGAAATTGGCAATCAAGTCCTTAAGGGACAGAGTGCGCGGACGGCCGCCCACCAGGGCAACGTTGTTGAAAGCGAAGCTGGACTGCAGCTGGGTATATTTGAAGAGAGTGTTGAGTACGACGTTGGAATTGAAACCCTGCTTGACCCGGATGACAATCCTGACCCCTTCGCGGGAGGTTTCGTCATTGATGTAGGAGATGCCCTCGATCTTCTTGTCTTCGACCATCTGGGCAATCTTCTCAATCATCTCCTTCTTGTTGACCATGTAAGGGACTTCGGTGACCACGATGGTCTCACGTCCGTTGTCGGCGACTTCAATTTCAGTCCGGGAGCGGACAACAACCCTTCCGCGGCCGGTCTCGTAGGCCTCACGAATTCCGGACTTGCCCATGATGATTCCTCCGGTCGGGAAATCCGGTCCCGGAAGATACTGCATCAGGCCGTCGGTATCAATGTCAGGATTGTCGATGTAGGCACAGATGGCATCGCAGCACTCGGAAAGGTTGTGCGGAGCCATGTTGGTCGCCATGCCGACAGCGATACCGGATGAGCCGTTGAGCAGAAGCAGGGGCGCCTTCGTAGGAAGAACGGTCGGCTCTGTCTCGGTGTCATCGAAATTGTTTACCATGTCAACGGTATTCTTGTCGATGTCGCCCAGGATGTCTTCGGTGATTTTCTGGAGCTTGGCCTCGGTGTAACGCATCGCCGCAACCGGGTCCCCATCCATCGAGCCGAAGTTGCCCTGGCCGAAAATGGTCGGATAGCGCTGGTTCCAGTTCTGCGCAAGCCTTGCAAGGGCATCATAAACGCTGGAGTCTCCGTGAGGATGATATTTTCCCAGCACCTCACCCACAATCTTCGCGCACTTTCTGGTAGGTCCCGAATATGACAATCCGAGCCCGTCCATTCCGAAGAGCACTCTTCGCTGAACCGGCTTGAGACCGTCCCTGACATCAGGGAGCGCACGGGACACGATGACGGACATCGAATAGTCGATGTACGCGCTACGCATCTCCTGGTCAATCTCGACCGGTTCGATGATACCTGTCTGCCCTTCTACAATCTTTTCTTCGTTATCCATAGAATGATGCTGATTTCCTTAAATTACAAACATACAAAGTTACCAAATTAATCAGAAATATCCAATTAATTGCCAGATATGATATTTTGCCTGATTGTGCTTCCGTTTGGCACAAACAGGGTATATCTTTGCATCAAATCAAACAATTGGATTGCCATGAGAAACACTGACTTCA
>JBJFDD010000383.1:0-4047 GCA_051889815.1 Candidatus Cryptobacteroides sp.
GTGATAGCAGCATTTTCACTTCCATCCAATATGAACCCCCAAGACAAATCCGTCCCTGATTCCCAGGGTCATGTGCTGGTCCCCCTCTGGAAGGACTATTACCGTTTCCAGAAAGCCGACCAGCCGGTGAAAGAACTCTCTATTCTTGAGAAGATCCGTGAGCAGGCGGCTGCAGAGCGTCTCCACTGGGACTTCTACGTGGCTGCGACAGAGGCGGTCAACGTGGGCATCAGCGTCAACTGGAAGAACTCGGACAGCCTGCGGAATGATCTTTCAAGAAGAATCTCCGAATATGATGAGCCTCTTGTGACATATTGCCATATGCTCGACAAAGGGGACAGGTCCCGGCTGGACTATGTCCTCTCGAACGAATCCCGTCTGCGGGCCGGGCGGAATCCTGCCTTCTACGCCGGTCTGGACATTCCGGACATGCCGATGGCAAGCATTGTCAGGGAGCAGATAAAAGATGACTTCGAGTACTGCCTCTGGATGGAATTATCCGAGACCGCACTCTACGACAAGGACAGCAAGGTCCTTGCCGCCCTGGAGCCGCTGTGCAAGGGGAGGTATCCTCTGGAACAGTATCTTGAGTACCGCAAACTTTTTTACAACACACCATACGACAGCCTCATCGGTTCATGCAGGGATTTCGCCGAAGCCCACAAGGGGCAGGCAATCCGGCTACTCGCGTTAGGCGAGTATGTCACCTGCCTGAAGGATAGCCTTGACCGGGCAGATGCTCCTTCCGCCCGCTATGAGGAACTCCGCTCTCTCTGCCGTACCTTTGAGGCTGAAAGGAAAGGGTACCATGGCGCATCGGAAGGAGTAATCGCTGCCGGCGTGAAGACTTTTGAATCCATGATAAAAGCTTTGGAGAGAAAGTCCATTGCCCTTGACTACGAGGATGACACTATAAAAGTCATTACCCGCAACATCCGCTCTTTCTCCCTGAGTCTGATGTCTGATGAAAAGAAGCCTAAATCCATCTTCACCACCAAAATGGCCCATCCCGAGGAAAGATTCTATGTCAGGGACACTTTCGAAGTCATTCTTCCGGAAATCAATGACGGGAAATATCTTGTAGAGGTCCGGGCAGGGGATCAAAAGCGCAGGTCCGAGTACAGAAAGCACTCCCTTTCCATTGCCCTCAGGGACGATGCCGACGGCCGGAGCAGAATCTATGTCGCCGATTCCCGAACCGGAGAGCCTGTAGAGAAGGTCAATCTTGAGCTTTGCCGCTCAGGGAAACAGGTCTCGAAGGTCGAGGACTTTGTTCTTGACGGCTTCACTCCTCTTCCAGAGTCATTCCGGGACTCTTCCTCCGATTGGTATTTCGGAACGATAGTCGCCTCGGCGGTCAGCCGGGACGGTTTCCTTAAGACTTCTCCTGATGCCTGGATCAACAGCAGGAACACGGTTGTGGTCCCGGAACGCAAGAGCGTGCCCGCTTTGAACATATTCACGGACAAGGCTGCCTACCGTCCCGGAGAGACCATTCGCTACAAAGCCGTGCTCTACCTGGCAGGGGCCGGACACGCAGAGGCGATGGGCGAGGGCTTTCCCGTCAAGGTGCTTCTGAGGGACAGCGAAGGCAAGGAAGTCGACGCGGCACGGCTTGCTACCAATGAATATGGTTCCGTCGCAGGCGAGTTTACCCTTCCGGAGGGGCTTCGTGGGGGCAGATTCCGCCTTGATGTATCATTCTCCGCGTCGGGGGAGTACGGCCCGGCTTCGGCGTCGCGCTCAATCGTAGTTGACGAATTCGTGCTTCCGAACTATGAAATCACGTTCGATTCTTCGGATGAACTCTATCTGGCTGGAGACACCGTGATAGTCCGGGGTACCGTGAAGAGTTTCACGGGACACAAGGTCTCTGCAGCTTCCGCTTCCTACGAGGTCAGGGACTATGTCCGTGCTGTCCGGTCCGGGACTCTTGAACTGGGTGACGACGGCTCGTTTGAATTCAGCTTCCCTTCTTCTGAAAAAGGGTCGGTGATGCACTATTCCGCCTTCGTACGGGTGACCGGAGCAACCGGGGAGACCATTGAGAACTCAAAGTCGGTGCCGGTCCTTTCGTACCTGAATCCTTCTGTCGAGATTCTTAACTCGACTGGTGGACAGGCCAGGGTTTCGTACCGTGACCGGGCTGATGTCAGGACTGTCTCCGGCCCGGAGGCGAGAGTCAGGATTTCAATATCGAACCCTGATGGAATGACCGTCAACCTGCCTGTAAGCTACAGCCTGACCGATTCTGCGGGTAAAAGTATAGCCTGCGGAACAGGGAACTCGGGAGAGCCTTTCGTGCTGAGTCTTCCTGCTTCGGGAGCATATTCATTTAAAGTGAATGCAGAGAAGACGAACCAGCGGGGTGAGAAGATTGCCGCTTCCAGGGAACTGACCCTCCTGCGGTTCGATGATTCGGCAAAGACCCTGGAATCTTCATTCGAGCATGTCTTCTCTCTTGTCGGCAGTTGCCGTGACGGCGTCCTTGAACCGGGCGAGGACATCCATCTGAAGATCGGTGCCGGTGATGGTCCTGCGTGGATGCTGGTTGAACTGTTCGGGGACAGGAAGCAGCTGCTGGAAAAGCGGCTGGTCTACCTCGAGGGAGTTGCGGGCAGTGCGGGCTCGGTGGAGGATGTCATATTCAGTTACAAGGATGAATACCCTGAAGGTCTGTGCCTTAACGTGTTTTATTTCAGGAAGAACCGGTCGTACGATTTTTCCCGTACTTTTGTCCGCAAACGGGAGATTCCTGCCCTTCCGATGTCTTTCACCAGGTTCGTTGACAGGGCCCTGCCGGATGCCGGCTATGAGATTTCTCTTGCTGCCGGTGTTGGTGTAGAGGCCCTTGCCGCTATCTTCGAC
Organism: Candidatus Cryptobacteroides sp.; assembly: GCA_051889815.1. Taxonomy (GTDB): domain Bacteria; phylum Bacteroidota; class Bacteroidia; order Bacteroidales; family UBA932; genus Cryptobacteroides. The sequence continues at coordinate 2,869 of JBJFDD010000383.1, forward strand.
AAGAGCAGCGAGACCATCAGTCCGAATGTCTGGGAGCGGTCAATGAAGTTCGTCAATGGAGTGGAACGAGTCTTTGTCCACTCCTGGAGCGGGGCGATTTCCGGAGCGGACATTTCCGGAGATGATTTTGATAGCGAAGAGGCTGTTGTCATGGGTTACGGGAAGCCTTCCCGGGGCAGGAAACTTGCCTTGAAGAGCGCTGCGGTGATGGAAGACCGTGCTGTTTCTGCTCCTGCTGGTTTGCCGGGCATGCGGAATTCTGAGGAGGAAGGAGTGGAGATAATGGATTATGTGGAAGACGAATCTGTTTTTGAAGAAACCGGTCCGGTGCGTTCGGATTTCTCGACGAGCCTTGCTTTCGAGCCGTTCCTCCGTTCGGACGACAGCGGTAACATCAAGTTCGGTTTCAGGACCTCCGACAAGCTGTCAACTTTTGTCGTCCAGGTCTATGCCCACGACAAGTCAATGAGGGACACCGTCATCCGCAAGGAATTCGTGGTCTCACTTCCGGTCAAGCTTTCTCTCGTCCAGCCGGAGTACCTCTACAGGGGAGACAAGCTGACCCTGCATGCCGCCCTGAATTCCCTGGCAGATAAGCCTGTTGACGGTACCGTGACCCTCTCCCTGTTCGATTCCGGTGACTTCCAGTCCGGCAAGCCTTTCCGGAAATATTCAAAGAAGGTGACTGTTCCTGCCGGGGATGCCCTTCCTTTGTCCTTCGACCTCAAGGCCGCTGAAGGGGACACTCTCGGAATCCTCCTTTCCTTCACCGCCACAGGCGCCGAATCTGCTGGCAACTTCTCCGACCGGCTCTTTGTCACGGTTCCGGTAAAGGATGACAGCCAGGTCCTTACGGAGTCCCATTCGGCAGTCCTGCTTCCGGGCACGGACAGGGAAAAGATTCTGAAACAGCTGCGCGCGCAGTTCACGGGGACCTCATCCTACGGGGCTGAATATTCAGAAACCGACATCCGTGGGATGCTCCTGGATGCCATTCCGCACAAGGTTGACCCCGAGGGCAAGGATGTCCTCAGTGTCACGGAGGCTATCTACGTGCGCAGGGTGGCTTCAAACCTTGGATCTGAAGTTCCATGCGAATATTCAGACGCAAAGCTCATGAATATGCTGTCTTCCTGCCGAAATGCCGACGGGGGATTCGGCTGGTTCCCGGGGATGAAG
>JBJFDD010000384.1:0-4041 GCA_051889815.1 Candidatus Cryptobacteroides sp.
CAAAATCGTATTCGGCCTGGCATTCATTGCCGCCGGCCTGCTTTGGATCCTCAATCTTGCAGGCTTGCTCAACTTCAGTTTTTCTTTGGACGGATGGTGGGCGTTCTTTGTCATCATTCCCTGTTTTTTCGGTCTTGTCAGTGGTCCTGACCGTTTTGGTTCGCTGATAGGGCTGTGCATCGGAGTTCTCCTGCTACTGTCCGCCCGCGGGATAGTCGCATGGAATGATTTCTGGCAGTTCGCCCTGGCAATCCTGGTAATCGGGATCGGGTTGAAGATGATATTCTTCAGGGGGAAGTGCTGCTCAAATGTCCAGGAACTGAAAACCGTCAGCCGGGACGGGAAGGACATCCGGAGCCTCGAGTTCAATTTCGGCAAGCAGCGTCTTGACTACAATGGCGAGAAATTCGAGGGACTCGATGTGAAGATGGCTTTCGGAGGACTAGAAATCGACCTGCGCGATGCCGTGATTGAAGAGGATGTGGAAATTCGCATCGATCTTGCTTTCGGTGGCTGCGAAATCCGGCTCCCGGCCGACATGGTGGTGAAGACATCAGTCAACTGCTCTTTCGCCGGTCTTTCCGACGAACGTCGCAACTCAGTCTCCAGTGGCACTCCGGTCATCTTCATCACCGGCAAGGCGGCATTCGGAGGCATCGAACTGAAGTAAATCCGCACCGTGCAGGAGCAAGCAGCATTATATACAAGTTAGCCGCACCATACAGGAGCAAGCAGCACCTGTATTTAGGCTGGGGCCGTCGCAGATCCGTTTTGAGGAAGTTCCTCCATATCGGTTGGACAGGAATAGTTCGAATGTGGTAGTGCTAATCATAATCGGTTAGACCGGGTGCATATCCCACAGGGATGTATAGACAGGGTAGGTGGACTAACCAGTGCGAAAATGTCGTAGGTTAGACCGGTAAGGTACCCTACAGGCATCTCAGCAGTAGGTGATCGGTCTAACCGATTTTGACGAGGTTGGTCTGACATGCCGGGATGCCTCTAGAGTACCTGTTGGGCAGGTCGTCGTGGCAGAGGGTCGTGGAATGGACGGTCTGACACGCGAGGTGGCTTCAGAAGTACCTGTGGGCGCAGTCGTTGTGTCAGAGGGATATCTCATACTTACGAATTTAAGAAAAAAAAACGGAGACGGCGGCGGAAAGGGATCCGTCGCCGTCTGAATTATTCCATAGGTTTCCGGTGACATGAATCTACTCAGCCGAAACCGGTGTGAACTTGGAATAGTCGATTGCTATCGTCTTGAATTTGTAGGCATCCGAATCAAGAGTCTTGCCAGTGACAGAGTACTCCCGCTTAGCTCCGTTGCCCGCATCAATCAGTGTGAAGGTTATCGTCTGGTCAGCTGTTGCATCGGCTTTTTCGTAATAAAAAGCAAGTCCTTCAGATTCTGGCACTGCGCCGGACATACCGACATAATTGGCCGACCCTTTAGCAAAGAAGTAACCATAGTCTATATTGGCAACAATAGCCCCAAAGGTAGAGGCATAAGCATCCCCAGTTTTGAATTGAAGGACCGTGTTTTCCCAATTGGAAAGAACTGCCTGGTCTGTTGTCTTGACAAGTACCTTGATTTTGCATAAATTCGAATTCCAATCCACTATGGCAGCGGACACGGTGGTTCCGTCGAACGTGTATGCAACGTTAGCAGAATAAAGGTATTGAGAAGAATGGTAAACATCTTTCCATTCAACAAATTGGTTTTGCGTTTTCAGAGGATGGTACCATACTGCTTTGCTAAAGTATTCGATTAGAGGATAAGCAGCAAGATTATTGCTTCCCTCGTAAATAGCAGAAAAACTGCCGCTCTCCTTCGGGCTGAAAGCGTCCGACTGGCTTTGGATGAACCACTTGGAACCGTCGTAAATCAAAATCATGTCCGGATCGGTACGGTAGCTGTCCACTGTGGCACCATCGTTCCACTTGTCAAAGAAAAGGTTGATTCTGTCCCCGGATGCCCAACCGGTCTTGGCGGCCCTGGTCCCAAGGTCAGGTTCGGCAACGCTTATGTTTATCTTGATCCCTTCAGGATTTGTCTGGGGCATTTCAGCCTTGTTGCATGCTGCAATGGAAGCCATCAGGGCAATTCCAGCAAGTAAAAGTGTCTTCTTCATCTTTCAATCACTTAATTAGATTACCATTCCTCTTCACCTTCAAACCCGCTCCATGGGTCACCGACATTGATGCTGTCCGCATTGGAACTGCAGACAACAGACAGAGCCTCCAGCTCCATTACCTCACAAAGAGGTGCTTTGTAGATAGGTTTTTGTTCCATAGTAAAATAGTGTGTGAATCATTACTCAAGCCCGTGCCAGAAATCCAGTCTGGTCAAACACTTACAAATATAGGCAATCCATGTTTTTTTTTCCAAGTATCGAAAAAACATGGACTTTGAATATTGTAGCATCGTTCAATTGTTCGTCCCTGATAGGAGATTTTCGTACCAAGGGTACAAAAAAATTCACTCAGGTGCATTAATGAATCGAGCGCTACGATAAGGAACTCAAAGGAGCAGTGCAATAAGAAAAATTCTGCAGAATAGGTTCAGAAAACAGCGATGGCGTGCAGGTCGGAAGGACCTCCTCCAGCTAGAATCATCCGGGAACCCGAGAGCAGCCGCTGGAGTCCAGCCGGATTCGGGGCATTGAGCACGCGCATCTTGAGGCCACTGTCCGGGAAGCAAGGGTCTGTGGCAGCATATTCGGAAACGAGCCTGTCATGGACTACCCTCGAGACCATGCCCATGTTGTTGCGGACATTGATTTCTATGCACGGGGCCATCTTCCCTTCGACAGTGAAGAACATATCCACGCCGAGGACGCCCTGATAGCGGCCGAGAAATGTGTTTTCGAGATATTCCCCGACAAGGTCGCGGACGCGAAGGATGTTCCCGGCATCTGAATAACCGGAGAGAAGCCTGAGTATGTGTTCGTTCGAGGCGAGAAGGTTGGCGTTGTAGGCGCAGCCTTCGGTCTCGAAGATTGCGAAACCGACGAAGACCAGTCCGCCGGCAGTCATCCGGTACTGGAGGGAAAAGTCCAGTGCCACTTTCTGCCGGCGCTCGACCATCACACTCCCCTGCTTCTGCAGGACCTTGGCGCACCAGCCGAGGTCGCTCTTTGTCCACGTGTCGGGGCGGACTTTCCGGATGCCCTTGCCGCTGCCCGACCAGGGCGCCTTCAGGAGGGCGTCGGAATATTCATTGACCTTGGAGATCACGCTGTCAAGCGTGGTGGCCTCGAAGGGGGCGATGTCGGCAAGGAAACTGGCTCCGTCAAGCCGCGAAAAGACATATTCCCTGCATGAAAGGGCATGGCGCCTATGCGAAAGCTCGCGGACGGTGTCGATATATTCCGGAGAAGGGAGGTCAGAGGGGTCGATGCCGCTGCGCAGAAGCCTTCCGAGCACAATCCTGTCCCAGCCCCAGACTTTGTGCGGACTCACGTCGGGTAGGACATATTCCATTATGGCTGGACAGTCCTGCCCGAACCGGCGTGCGGATGTGGGAGGAAGAAAAGTGGAGCTGCCGTTTGCGAGGCAGAGGTCGTGGTCAGGATTGAAGATGTCCATGAGACTCGATGCAGACAGGTTGGTTGTTGCAGGAATCAACGGTGCAGGTGGCGGGGCTGGCCAACTTTCCGTGGATATCCCTTGCAAAAATACGAATTCATTGTCGAAAGATTACTATATTTGTGAGATTCAACAAAAAATCAAATGAGCACGACAAGCACCAGATTCGCAGGCCTCGACCTCAGGTCACCTGTAATAGTCGGAAGCAGCAGCCAGACTGCGTCCGTCGCAAGATTGACTGAATATGATAACGCAGGAGCAGGAGCAGTAGTCCTGAAGTCTCTTTTCGAAGAGAGCATCACGATGGAAATCGCCGCCAACGACACTCTCATCCACCCTGAAGCCTACGACTACCTCGCCGGCTACATCGGTGAAAAGGTACTATCGGACTATCTGGACCTGATCCGCGAAGCAAAAAGGGCCTGCTCGATTCCGGTCATCGCCTCAATCGCC
>JBJFDD010000385.1:0-4031 GCA_051889815.1 Candidatus Cryptobacteroides sp.
AGACCGAAGAATGCTCCGAAAAGGCACAGAAGGCTCATCATGAGGGTAAGTATTGACAAGGACACTTTCTTGAAGTGGAAAATCATGAAGACCAGCAGGATGAGAATGCCAGCAGCGAGCGACCAGGCGATTTCTGGTCTCAGTTTCCGGTTAGACTCGCTTAGTCCGCCATATTCAACGGAAACGCCATCAGGGAGTACCGGAGTTATCTGTGAATCAACATAGGAAGCAATGCGCTTCATTGCCTTCGGCTGGCTTTCGCCATATTTGAGGTCTGCGAATATGCTGATGGTCTCCTCGCCCGAACGTTTCTCCAGGTTGCGGCAAGACCAGTCCGGTTCGATGGAAGCGACCTGGCGGAGCGGGACGCTCACTCCCGGAATCGCCGTCGGAACCATGACGGAACCGATCTGGCTGTAGTTCATGTCGGGACCGACACCCTCCGTGTAGAGGTTGACTCCTATAGGCTTGTCCCCTTCCCAGACCGTAGCCAGGGGTTGGCCTCCGTATATTCCTGACATGGAAAGGGCAAGGCCTGCCTTGTTGACTCCTAGACGAGAGGCCTCATAGTCATCCAGGTCCACCCTGAAGACAGGCTGGACATTGTCGGCAGTCGAATGGATCCATTTCAGCTGGCGGTCCATTCCCATCATGAAGGACTTGACGCTGTCGGCATATGACCGCAGCTGTTCCCTGTCATTGCCCTTCAGGGTGACTACAATCGGAGCTTCCACATCCTGATAATCCATCTGCTTGTAGCGTATGAGGACATCCGGGAACATGTGCTCATTGCAGTTATCATATTCCCTGATCAAACTTTCCGTTGCCTTGGCAGATTCGGTGTTGACAATGAGCTGCGCAACAGTCTTGTCAGGCGTTATCGGAGGATAAGTAGCAGTGAAACGCGGTGCGCCGGAGCCCACGAACGAAGTCACTGACTTGACCCTGGAGTCCCTCTTGAGCATCGTCGTGAGAGAATCTGCTACTTCCTTGGTCCTGTCGATTCCGTGACCGCCTTCAACCTCGAGTTCAATCGCGAAAAAGTCCCTTGCCGCCTTCGGCATCATCTGGATATTCAGGCGGGTGAAAAGGAGGAGTCCCAGGAGAACCACGGTGATGCCGGTACCGATAGTCAATGCAGGATGCCTGAAACAGAAGTTCTCAGCCTTTGAATATGCATTCTGGAGAGAGTTGAAGAATTTCCGCTGGAGCCGCGAAACAAGGGTGTCGCCTTCCGGAGTCGCAGAAGAAATGTACTTGACTTCCAGGGATGGTATCACCGTGACGGCATAAATCAACGACACGAACATTGCTATTGCCAGCACCCAAGGGAAAAGTTTGACGAAATCTCCCAGATAGCCGGTAATGAGGAACTTGATAGGGAAAAGCATGGCGCTGATGGCCAGGGTGGCGGCAAAGGTAGGAGCAAACAGTTCCTTGATGCTCGAACGCGCGGCCGACCTGCGGTCCAGTCCATCTCCAAGCTTGCCCATGTAGCCATCCATGGTAATGATCGAATTGTCCACAATCATGCCGAGCACGACAATCAGCGCGGCGAGTGTCACAGTGTTGAGATCCATCCTGCAGCAGTACATTATGGCAATGGTTATCGCCGTGCAGATCGGAACACCGGTGCCGGCGATGAGAGCCGACTTCATCGGGAAGAGGGTCAGCATGACAAAGACCACAAGCAGCATGGACACCAGCAGGTCTCGCAGGAATGAGAACACCGACTCACCGACTATCTTGGACTGGTCGGTAATGCAGCTGAGGCTGACGCTTTCAGGAAGTGCGACGGAATAGTCGTCAAGGACCTTGTGCACCTTTTCGCCAAAGGCAACGATGTCGTGGTTCGGACGCATCTCGACCGAAAGAATCAGGCAGGAATGTCCGTTGAAGCTGACAAAATCGTCAGGAGCTTCATAGCGGCGGGTAATCGTTGCGATGTCCTTAAGCCTTACAAGATTGCCGATAGGATCCGCATAGACAATCTTTTCGGCGACCTCGTTCTCCGAACCCACGTTTCCCCAGACATGGATCGGCGCGGTCGCTTCTGCGCTGTCAAAGGTTCCTCCGGGAATCGGGACCGATTCGCTCTGCCAACTCAAAGTCAGGGCGGAAGGGTTGATCCCATATTCAGAGAGCTTTTCCCTGTCAAGGATGACTGCAATTTCCTCATGCGGAGTTCCCAGAACCTGGACCGTGGCCAGTTCTGGAATCCTGCGGAGGGCGGTACAGAGTTCGTCCGCATAGTCCTGCAACTCGGAGTAACCCTTGTCGGCGGACTCGAGGGCAATCATCATCGAAGACTGGGAATTGAAATCATCCAGGACCATCACGGCAAGCACACCGGTCGGGAGTGAGACCTTCTGTTCATTGATTTTCTGCTTGATCCGGCCCCACACCTCATTCTTTTCGGAGACGGGACAGCTCAGGTCAGCGTAGATGAAACACATTCCGTCCTTGCTCACACTGCGGAGATTATTCCTCGTAACCTCCGGAATGCCGAGAAGGCAATCCTCCAGCTGGCCCGTCAGACGGTCTTCCACCTCCTGGGCCGTAGCTCCCGGGTAAACGCCCACGACAACTCCCTGCTTGATGGTGAAAGAAGGAAACTCATCCTTGTTCATCCTGGTCAGGCCGATTATTCCGACCAGACAGAAAGCAGCGACAAGAGTATAGACGATATGTTTCTGGGATATGGTCCAATCAACCATACCCGCTATTCCTTTGAATTTCCTCTTCATATCACAAAACCTTGATTCTGACCTTCATTCCGGAAGACACTTTTCGGAATCCGTCAACTACGACCAGGTCACCTTCTTCAAGTCCGGAAGAGACGACCACGCCATCGTCTGCAAAACCCTCGGAAACGACATATCTTTTGGAAATCACCCCATCGGGACTTGAACACCAGAGATAGCGGCCATTGTTGTCGCTGAGGAGGCATCTAACGGGAATCACAATCCTGGGGCCCATGCCTGTCTTCATCCGCACTCTGCACACCATCCCCGGAAGCACCTCGGGATTGTCCCGGTCCGGAACCAGCGTGCAGTCATAGGTATGGGAGACCGGAGAAGCATCTGCACCCTTGCTGGAGACCGTTGCCTTCAGGACAGCATCTGCAGCGGGAACTTCCACCAAGGCTGTGTCGCCGGCAGCGATTGACCTGATTTCATTCTCGGGCACAGGAATGCTGATTTCAACATTGCGGGCATTCAGGATCCTGACAAGCGGGGCGGACAGCCCCAGTTCGAGACCTTCCTCGGCATAGACTTGTTCGACGATTCCTGAATATGGTGCCTTGACACTGCATTTCCCGAGTGCATCCTCAGCGGCCTTGAAAGCGGATTCAGCCTTGCGGAGCTGCGTTGTGATGTCCATCTTCTGGACTTCCGTCACACCCCCCTTTGCATACATCTGCATCATCCTGTCGTAGCCATCCTGCGCCTGTTCCAGGGTAGCCTTTGCCATGTCATAGGCAGAAACTACGGATTCGGACCCGATTACGGCTATCACCTGGCCTTCCCTTACGCTCTGCCCTTTCTTTACCGGAAGAGTCTTGAGTTTCCCCGGGAAAGGTGCAGTGACGACAACATTCTTCGAAGGTTCAACTTTTCCGACATAGGACCTGAGTGAAACATCCTCAACCACCTTCACTTCCCTGACATTGACGCAGACAGGTTGCGGTTCGGCCTTGCGGACTTCCTTGCAGGCGCTCAACGGCAGGACCAACAGGCTCAAGGCCAGAAGACTTTTATTAAGGTATTTCATGACCATCCTCCCATCAGTTTTCAGTGGCTACACAATCGACAGCACTGTCCACAATCGTCATCGGTGTCCCGTCAAGCACGAAGTTTCCTGAATATTCGAAACTGATGACCAGCTGGTTGCCATACTTTTTCCCGGAGCCGCTGTAGGTGACGAACCCGGAACCAATCTTGTCAGTTCCGTTGGTCAGGACCGCAGTCTTTTCGGATTCATTGAATGTAATCATCTCATCATCAACTACAGCAGTGGTAGTGCAGACA
>JBJFDD010000386.1:0-4026 GCA_051889815.1 Candidatus Cryptobacteroides sp.
CCCTTAGCTCAGTTGGTAGAGCAACTGACTCTTAATCAGTGGGTCTAGGGTTCGAGTCCCTAACAGAGCACAAAAAGGCTGGCCAAAAGTCGAATTGACTTTCAGGTCAGTCTTTTTTTTCGTATATTGCAGGAAACTGCTTCAATTATCAGCCATGAAAAGAATAATTGCCATTCTCCTGTTGTCGGTCATTGCCACCGCAACATATTCCTGGGACAAGCGAGGTCATGACGCCTCTGCGATGATTGCCGAAAAGTATCTTACGGCCAAGGCACGAAAGAACATCTCCAAGTACCTCGAAGGCCGCACACTCACCTGGTACGCCTCCTACATGGACTACATGGGCTATTACTACAAGTTGGGCCTTTCCAATGAGTGGTTCGACCATTGCTCTCCCGTCAACAGGAAGATGGAGTACTCCGACGGGGACTACGACAACAGCGGAATCCCACAGAAGGGCGATGCAGTGATGTGCATCCGCAAGGCTTTCGATGAGATGAAGGACGGTGGCTACCGCAATCTGCCGGACTCTACAGTCACCCTCTATATCGCCTGGCTCGCCCATTTCGTACCGGACATCCACTGCCCGAGCCACGTGATCTACAACTTCCGTTCAACCAACTACTGGGTCGAGGTCGGGGATGGCCAGAAGGCTCTTTTCCATTCCATCTGGGACCATGTCCCCGACAAGTACGGAATCCACGACTGGAGCCCCGGTGAGTACTGTGACCATCTGACGAGGAATCTCACCAAAAAGGATGTAAGGAAGATTGCCATGGACGGAGATGTGCTCGGCTGGGTCCATCAGAATGCAGTGGAGTGCCTGGTGGCCTATGACATCGTCCGGCCGGACCGGCTCACTGACGTTGACTGCTACAATGCGACCGTGCTTGCCGACCTCCAGCTCGTGAGGGGCGGAATAAGGCTTGCCTGTCTCCTGAACATGATTTTCGGATAGGGAAGCCGTTTCTTCTGCCCTTCCGGCTTCCTCAAGTGCCTCAGCCGATGAAACTTCAAGTGCTTCAGCCGATGAAACTCCGGATGAGGGACGTTGCCGGGATGTCCTTGTCTGAAACCGGCAGGAAACAGTGCAGGAACTTCAGCAGTCTTGCAGCTTCGGTATATTCAGGGCAATTCTTAGGGACTGTCGAAAGGATTCTTTCGGCCTTTGAGCGAAGGGCCGCGAATTCTACAAGGTAGGTCGAGTTGAACAGCACATCGGCATCTTCCTGGAAAGGATAGATCCATTTGACTTCAGCTCTCCTGACGTTGGGCCAGTTCGCGATGCTTTCCCTGACGCTGAATGCTCCCTTGAGGTAGTCGCGCACTATTCTCCTAAGGAGGCGGTTGTCGCTGGTAGGGATGCAGTTGTGGCTGTCGAGGGAGATGGAAGTTATCGCATTGATGAAGATCTTGTACTTCTTCTGCTCCGGAACCTTGTCCGTGAGCCTTGGGTTGAGGGCGTGGATGCCTTCCAGCAGTAGAACCGAGCGGTCCCCGAGTTTCTTTTTCTTTCCGTGGTACTCTTTCTCGCCGGTGACGAAGTTGTACTCCGGCACGTCCACTTCTTCGCCTGCGAGGAGCTTCAGCAGGTCACTCTGCAGGGTCCTGTAGTCGACCGTCTCGAAATTGTCGAAATCGTAGGAGCCGTCCGGGAGCAGGGGAGTGTCCACCCTGTTGACGAAATAGTCGTCGGTAGAGAATGAGACAGGATGCAGGCCGCAGGCCTTGAGCTGGGTGGAAAGCCTTTTGCAGAAGGTGCTCTTTCCGCTGCTGCTCGGTCCCGTGATGAGAACGAGCTGTACTGGGTTCTCCTTGTCGGAATGACGTTTCTCGATTTCCTCCGCGATGCGGACGATTTTCTTTTCCTGGAGCGCTTCTGCTATCCGGATGAGGTCGGAAGCATTGCCCGAAAGGATCTGTTTGTTGACATCTCCCACGTTCGCAAGATCCATGAAACTGTTCCACATGCTTGCCTCCTTGAACACCTCAAAGGTCTTTGGCTGCCGGTACATCGGAGCCAGTTCGCCCGGGTTGTGCCGGTCCGGGACCCTAAGCAGGAATCCGTGCTCATAGGGAACCAATCCGAACTTGCCGAGGTACCCGGTAGAAGGTACAAGCTCGTCATAATAATAGTCCATCGTTCCGTCCAGCGAGTAGCAGGTAGTGTACACGTCACCGCTTGTTTCAAGTAGTTTTGCCGTGTCTTCGCGGCCTGATTTCCTGAATATTCGGATGGCCTCATCGGTCTGGAGCTCGTGGCGGCGGATCGGAATATTCAGTGCCACAAGTTCTTCCATCCTGCTTCTGATGGCTTCGATGTCCTGCTCCGAAGTCGGGGACCCGTCCGCCTTGGCTAGGTCGCAGAAATAGCCCTTGGAGATCGGGCGCTTGATTGTCAGGGAACTGCCCGGGAATATGTCTGTTGCGGCCTTGTAGAGCAGAAGGCAGAGCGAACGGCAGTAGAATTCCCTTCCGATGTAGGCCTTGTAGTCCACGAATTCGACGTTAAGGTTGTGGTAGGCCTTGAATCTGAGACCCTGGGCGACGTTGTTGACTTTCGCTGCCAGAATCCTGAACGGTTCGTTGAATCCGAAGCCTTCGGAAATCTCGAGCAGGGAGGCTCCTTCGGTGAATTCCAGGCTGGTGCCTGTGTTGTTGCAGAAAATCCTGATCATTGGTCATCGGGTTTAGTGTCATGCAAAAATAAACGAAAGATTCATTATATTTGTAAGGTTTTGGAATTATTTTCGGACGTTTTGCCAGAAGTACCTTCATTTTACTGAACTAATAACTATTTGGAAACATGAAAAAATCAATTGCCGTCATGGCAGCGCTTGGCCTTTGTGCAGGACTCTTCGCACAGGGACAGAAAAAGGTTGGGAATGTGATGGAACCTCTTCCTTCGGGGAATGTCACCCTCACGGACTATTTCGAGAATGACATCCGCAAATCAGTCGAGAACTGGTCCAAGGGAGTCATGCCTTATGATTCCGTAGTGGAATTCTTCCGTTCGGGACGAAGCCAGTTTGCCCTTGGCGAGATGGCCGGAAAGGCAATCCGTACCAATGCACTGATGTATCGTTACACCCGTGACGAAGAACTTAAGGAGCTTACGAAAGATGTTGTATATTCCCTGATCGGGACGATGAAGCCGAATGGAAGCATCAGCTGCACAGCTGTGGAGAACCAGCCTGGAGGTACCGACGGGGACATCTGGGAGAGGACCTATGTCCTGCTCGGCCTGAGCCAGTACTATCTTGATGTCGACCAGGACCCGAAGGTGCTGGATGCAATGGAGAAGGAGGCGGCCAGCGTGATGACCCAGATCGGCCCGGGCACCGGAGTGAGCATCAGGGATTTCGGATGGAGTGACAACCACATCGAGTCCTCGACCATCCTCGAGCCGATAATGAGACTTTATTATATTACCGGAAAGCAGGAGTACCTTGACTATGCCTCCTACATCGTCGATTGCGGCGGAGGCTTGGGAAAGAATATGTTCCAGGCAGTCCGTGACGGCGATCCGATGACCAGCGTCGGCCAGCCGTATCCTAAGGCCTACGAGATGACTTCCCTTTGGGAGGGTCTGGTGGAGTATTACCGTGCTACCGGTGATCCGGTACTTCTCGAGACTATCGTAAAGTTCTTCCGTACTGTGAAGGAAACCGAGATTACCATTATCGGCAACGGCGGTGCCGATGTCTACTGGCCGAGAGTCTGCGGTGAGGCCTGGAGCAACACCGCAGTAGAGCAGACCAACCCTTCCGTGGTCCGGATGATGGAGACCTGTGTCGGTGTGACCTGGATCAAGTACTGCTCGCAGTACCTTCGCCTGACCGGAGATCCGGCGGCTGTCGATGCGATTGAAAAGTACGTCTACAACGGGCTTCTCGGCGCGATGAGACCTGACGGCAAGGGATTCAGCTATGTGAATCTTCTCAATGGCGAAAAGGTTACCAACTACGGTTGGGGTTGGAACTTCGACGGTCTTCCTGTGACCTGCTGCAATCTCAACGGTCCGAC
>JBJFDD010000387.1:0-4010 GCA_051889815.1 Candidatus Cryptobacteroides sp.
GTTTACAAGGCCAAGTTCTTTGTATGAAACCATAATCCTACAAAAGTTTTAATCAGTTTCTGTCAAGGGTCATACCATCAGGTACAACCTTGCAAATTTACTTCTAATTGTCAGAAAATACAAAATTATTGAACATGGAAATGTAGCGCCGCCGCACCACTCCCCTTTTGTCGACCTGGATAATCATTGGCATCGACAGAAGATCGAAAGTCTGGAGAAGCCTTTCCCGTAGAGCAGGATTCTGCTGCCCTATTCCGTCCACATCGACCGCCAGATACTCCAACCCGAGCCTGTCAGCCTCCTCCATCTCTTCCCTGCAGACCGGACAGCCGTGGGTGTGGAAGAATATGTAGCCTCCCCTGCGGCGGATCTTTCCCCACCCTCTTATGGGCATCTTCGGAAGACGCGACCCTGCCGGAGTTCGGGAGAGAAGGTCGGCATTCATCCTCGCCAGTCCCACTACCCTTAGGGAATCATCCGAAGTGTTCCAGATTTCTGGACGGGAAAGGATGCAGTCCTCAATGAATGGTGCAGTGCCCTCCTTGAGAGGCTCCTCACGCTTGGTCGTGAGGTAGTACAGCAGGTCTCCGGCCAGGTTCTTGTAGCCGAGGGTGTCTTTTTTCTGGAGGGTGTTCGTTGCAATCATCTGCGCAACGGCCCTGACATGGGCTGGAGACAGGGAATCGCCCCATGACAGGAATATGTCGTCCAGAAGAGAGCAGACCCGGGGGGTGCCATATTCATGACACTCCCTGTCAAGAACATTCTCCATCAGCACTTCAAGGGACTCCGTGTCGAGTCTCCTCCCAAGGATTGTACCGTCGCGGGAAACAAGGAACATCTGCGGAGTACCCAGCACGGCGTATTTTCTCTGGTAGTCGGAAGAGACTTCCGGATCCCAGAGATTCAGCACCGAGACCCTGTCGGCATCGATTGAGAAACGGTTCCCGCGCCATTCTGCCCATGCCTCGCTGTCGGTGCCGGTGTAGATAGCACAAAGCCTGGCAGGATAGTTCTTCCTTTCAAGCAAAGATTTGAGAGTCAATGACTCAAGTTTGCACTTTGCACAGTCAGTGTCATAAAAGAAATAAACGGAAAGGCTGTCGGAAGGACCGCCCAAGGTTACACTGTCTCCCTGTGGATCCAGGAAGGTCGCCTTTGGAGCCTGTTTCCCGATAAGGGAACTCCGGTTGAATTCGGCAAATATCCTGGCATTCATCAGGTCGGTCACCCCCTCCATCGGGATCTCGCCGGAAATGAACCACCTGTCAGCGAGATGGACCGCCACGGCCTCATCGCCCATCAGTTTGGAATCCAGGTAGTGACGGTAAGCCTTCAGGGCTATGTGCCGGCGGACGGAAGAATCCCCTGCCGAACAGATCAGGGTGTCGCATTCTTCAATCTTGACATTCACATCCTGGAGCTCCAGCAAGGCGAAATATTCTTCAAGGCGGCTATCCAGGGCTGCCATCCGGGCAGAATCCGGCTGGGCGCCCGAAAGGAGGGCGTGCAGGAGGACAAATGCTATTGCCAGGAATCTTTTCATGCTAATGAAGGTCAGGAAGTACCACTCCGTCCGGAATGAACATGGAAATGTCCCCGTGATGACTGATTACATCCCGCACGGCAGAAGAGGAAATGTGGGAATACTCCTGGGCGGTCGGGATTATTATAGTGTCCACCTGAGGATAGATGTGGCGGTTCGCATCGGCGATTGCCTGCTCGTTGTCGAAATCCGTCATATTCCTTACACCCCTGACAATGTGCCGGATACCGAGTTGGCGGCAGATGTCCGCAGTAAGGCCGTCATAGCTTATGATGCTCACGCCCTCCAGGCCCCTGCAGGCCTGGGAGATGATGTCCTTGCGCTGGGCAATGGAGAAAAAGCCTCTTTTGGCCTGGTTGATTCCGACAGCCACGACCACCTCGTCGAAGATGGTCAGGGCCCTTGTGAGGATATTCAGGTGCCCGGCCGTGAACGGGTCGAACGATCCTGGAAACAAAGCTGTTCTTTTCATAATTGCCAATCGATTGGAGTCTTGCCCTCGGAGAGCAGGATACTGTTGGTTCTGGAAAAATGGCGGCACCCGAAAAAGGCTCCCCTGGCAAGGGGAGAAGGATGGGCGGCCTCAAGGACATGATGTCGGGAAGTGTCGATCAGTGCCTTCTTGCTTCTGGCATAGTTGCCCCAAAGGAGGAACACGACTCCTTCCAGATTGTCGGAAATGTAGGTGATGACGGCATCGGTGAACTGCTGCCAGCCGATACTGCTGTGCGAAGCAGCCTCCCCTCCCCTGACAGTCAGGATGGAATTGAGGAGAAGGACTCCCTGTTCCGCCCATTTCTCCAGGTTTGTCCTCCCGCTCATCCTTATGCCGAGGTCGGATTCGATTTCCTTGAATATGTTCTTGAGGGATGGTGGTGCAGGAATGCCGTCGGGGACAGAAAAACTCAGTCCCATCGCCTGGCCGGGCCCGTGATAGGGGTCCTGACCGAGAATCACAACCTTGACCTTGTTGACCGGAGTCAGTTCGAAAGCCCTGAAAATCAACTTTCCAGGAGGATAGACAACCTTTCCTCCGGCCTTCTCGGCATGCAGGCATCGCGCCAGGGAGGAGAAATACGGTTTCTCGAACTCCCCCGCCAGCGCAGCCTTCCAACTCTCTTCAATCCTGACTTCCATAGCAGAGTCAAAGGTTATGTCAAATGAATATGTAGTCAATCACATCGTCAATGGTCCGGACATAATGGAAAGCCAGGCCCTCGACATAAACAGGCTTGATGTCCTCAATGTCCTTGCGGTTGTCCTCGGAGATTACGATGTCAGTAACACCGGCACGCTTGGCTGCCAGGATCTTCTCCTTTATGCCTCCTACCGGAAGGACCTTTCCACGGAGAGTCATCTCTCCGGTCATCGCAACCTTCGGCCTGATTGCCTGGGAACGGAGTGCGGAGACCATGGAACTGACCATCGTGATGCCGGCAGAAGGACCGTCCTTCGGCACGGCTCCTTCAGGGACGTGGACGTGGATGTCACGCTCGGCCAGTTCTGCAGAAGTCATTCCTGCCATCTCCGGATGAGCCTTGATGTACTGGTAGGCGATTGTAGCCGATTCCTTCATCACATCTCCAAGATTGCCGGTCATGCTGATGACTCCCTTGCCCTTTGAGACGGAACTCTCCACGAAGAGAATCTCACCTCCGACCTGGGTCCATGCAAGTCCGGTGACCACTCCCGGGCCTTCATTGCCCTTCTGGCGGTCATGGGAATTGGTCGGAAGCCCGAGATATTCCTTGAGATGCTCACTCTTGATGACTTTTGGATAATCCTCTCCCATCGCAATCTTCTTCGCAGTCACCCTGGCTATCTTGGCTATCCTCTTCTCAAGCCCGCGGACTCCGGATTCGGAGGTATATTCATCGATAATCCGGGCAAGGGCAGACTTGTCGATCCTGAGGGCTTTCCTGTCGATTCCATGCTCCTCCAGCTGCTTCGGGACGAGGTAGTGCCTGGCGATTTCCATCTTCTCCTCGGCCAGATAACCCGAGACATTGATGAGTTCCATCCTGTCGAGAAGGGCCGGCTGGATAGTGGAGATGTTGTTTGCAGTCGTGATGAAGAGCACGTGGGACAGATCGTAATCGATGTCCAGGTAATTGTCGTGGAAAGCATTGTTCTGCTCCGGGTCGAGGACTTCGAGCAGAGCGGACGAAGGATCGCCCTTGTGGTCGGAGCCGACCTTGTCTATTTCATCCAGGACAATAACGGGATTGGATGTTCCTGCCTTTTCGATGCCGTTCAGGATCCTGCCCGGAAGGGCTCCGATATAGGTCTTCCTGTGGCCCCTGAGCTCGGCCTCATCGTGCATTCCGCCCAATGCCACCCTGACATATTTCCTGCCGAGGGCTTTGGCAACGGATTTCCCCAGGCTTGTCTTTCCGACTCCCGGAGGGCCGTACAGGCAAAGGATAGGGGATTTCATGTTGCCCTTGAGTTTGAGGACTGCAAG
>JBJFDD010000388.1:0-3999 GCA_051889815.1 Candidatus Cryptobacteroides sp.
ATTTCGGTGAGCAGATAGCCATGGCAATCAGCCTGTCGGCTCCGGCGCTGCTGGTGGAGATTGACAACAAGGAGACAAGGAAGGCGTTCCGGGATGCCGGCAGGGAGTTCATAAAAGAGCTCCGGTTCCGTCTGGATGCATATTCACAGATAGGAAGGGAAGGCTTCGACTGCCGCAGCTACCACAAGCTGAAGACAGATTCTATCCTTGGCGACAACGTCAGCTTCAACAAGATGGCAATCGGGCTCAGGGAAGCGGCACCGGATGGCGCTGAAACATATTCAGGAAACCTGCACCCGGATGCCGTCGAAGCCCTGATAGCCTGGAGGAAGATGAAGTACAGGGAGCTGAATATTCCGGCCTACAGGGTGCTGAGCCAGAAAGCGCTGCTCGCCCTAGCGGACATCCTGCCTCCGGGCAAGGAGGGCTTTCTCCGGATCAAAGGTCTGGGAAAGAAGAAATGGGAGGAATTCGGAGAAGAAATCCTGGAGATACTCAAAGACTTTAGGGATTGACCCCATTTTTTGATAAATTTGTGGAAGAGCAAAAAAACAGAAAATGATGAAAAAAGCTTTATTCCTTCTGCTCGGCAGCCTTTCTGCCATTGCAATGACAAACTCCTGCAAGCCGTTATCCTCAGACAGCGGAGAAAGCGGGAAAGAAGAAGGACCGACAGACAAACCAGAGGTTGTTGAATATGGCAACCCAAGGACCCTTGCCGGCTGGGACATCTACAAAGCCGGGACCTACCGCTACGGACCTTGTTTCATCAACAACGAAGACGGCTCGATCGATGCCTGGTTCGCCTCACCGGGAGGCTACCACGGCGCAGACGACCAGATGCTATACACCTACACGGAACCGCACAACAGCCCATATCAGGTGAAGAATGGTGACGCCGCCCAGTACTTCAGATGCGACAGGGACTTCTACTCAGTCCAGATCTGCTGCCCGACCTGGGGAAGTACCAAGGAATCAATGACGTTCAAACTCTTCAAATGGGACACGGACTACCTCACGACGGTTTCCGGGGAGCCTGTCTACCAGACGAGAAAGGAGAATTTTGCAGACAACAGCTGGATTTCCCTCTACTACAGCGACCAGGCCGAGAAAGACCACGAAACGATGATTCCGGCAGGCGAATACCTCTGGCTCGCCACCGAAGCCAGCAACACCGCCGGCATCTGGGCAAAGGACGGAACTGCGGATTCTCCTGACGGTCTTTCGCCGAAATCCTTCATCAAAGGAAGTGTCAAGCAGAATTTCCAGTTCGAAAGCCGAATCCTGACTACCTACACGACCGGTGCCCTCTACTGGGACAAGATCACCTACCAGCATTCAAAGGACGGAGGCAAGACCTGGACCGAAGAGGTGACCGCCCTCAAGCCTACCGAGTTCTCGCTGGATGCCCTTTCGTGCTGCGATCCGGGAGTGGCAAAATGGGGAGGCTGGTACTACATCGGCTACACTTCGACCGAAGACGGCCGTGGAACTGACAACAATGTCTTCGTGGCGCGTTCGAAGAATCCTGACGGACCTTGGGAGAAGTGGAACGGAGAAGGCTGGGGCGGCAAGCCTAAGCCGGTCATCCAGTTCCACGGAATCGGCAACCCGGACAACTTCGGTGCCGGAGAGCCTTGCTTCGTCGTGGTTGACGGGACAGTCTATTTCTATTACTCCTGGTGCAACAAGATGCCACAGACGAAGGTTTCAACAGCCTCCGCCGACGACGAATTCTGGCCTGCCCACCTGACTGACCACGGTGTTGCAATCGACAAGACAGACCCTTCCATCCAGTCTGCAGACCACAGCGACGTCAAATACCGTCCTGACCTCAAGCAGTTCCACGCCATCAACACCGCGAAAAGGATGACCGGGGATGCCTACATCCAGCTCTGGGTTTCAAAAGACGGACTGAAGTTCAAACTCGCCGGCAAACTCCAGGGTACCGGAATGCAGAAGGGACTGCACAACTGCGGCTGGAGCGGAGATGAACTCGGCATACAGGACCCGTCAAAACCCCAGTACATCGGCTACGCCTACGGTCTGGACTCCTGGGGCCAGTGGAACACCTGGTTCGCTCCCCTCTCATTCAAGAAATAGCCTTTCACTGATTATGAATATTCTCAAACCGATTCTGGCAGCCGTTCCTCTCCTTTTCCTCTCTTGCTCTGGAGAGGGAGACGGCAGCCCTGCCAATCTCCTTGGCGGCAGGTCTGTCACGATAGGAGAAGTTTACGACAGTCCTTTCCTCAACAGGTTCGACGTCTACCAGGACGGGACCGTCCCGATGTACCGGGACAGCAACGATACCCTATGGGCCCTGAGCGGCCATTCCCACATGGGACACATCGGGGTATTCAGGGGAACAAGCCTCGATGACATGAAGGAAGCCTGGCCGATGACCCTGAACTTCAAGACCGGGAATGCAGCGGAAGCCTTCGCCGGGATTCCCTATCCAGAAGGAGTCCGGGCGAGAGGAAGTGTCTGGCCATTCGGCCTTTACATCTGCCCGGTGACCGGGAGATTCTTCTGCTTCTTCCACAATGAAACCGGATGGAACGGCCAGGGTTCTGCCTACGATGCCTTCGGACCTTGCGAAACCCCTGCATTTGATTCCGATTTCCGCCACATCGGGCTGATGCATTCCGACGACCAGGGAAAAACTTGGGACTTCGACCGATGGATTCTGACCTCGGAAAATGTCTGTTTCACCGAGAAATACAACCCCGGTGCGGGAAAGATGACCGGACAGCCGTCGGGGATCATCGACCTTGGGACAGGTGATTTTTCGACCTTCATCGAGGAAGACGGGGAATGGATTTACATCCTCTATAACAAAATTGCCCTTGACATGGACCTTGGAAGGTTCCACAGCGTGGATTCCTATATTGCCAGGACACGGAAAAGGGCTGACGGTGTAATGGGCGATTTCGTCAAATACTACAACGGGGAATTCTGCGAAAGCGGCAATTTCGGCAAGGAAACCGCCGTAACCCATGACACCTGGCATTCCAGGATGGCATATTCAGAGACACTCGGGTGCTACCTGATGGCGTCCTCCCCTATCGGGAAAACACCTGAAGAAGGGATTATCGCCGACTATATGGAAGTCCGAACATCGAAGGACATGGTCCACTGGAGTGAACCCATCAGTTTCGACAAAGACGGCAAGAGATTCGGAAACCACTATCAGGCAATCATTTCGTACCATGGAACGGGAAATCCTTCGGTCATAAAAGGGAATGAGTTCACTGTGATGGAGTGCCACAACGGTACCGACGTCCATTGCCACGATTTCAGTTTCTGACACAATCCTGGCGCAAAAAGATTTGCCTTAACAGAATCTTAACAGAAAATATACATTTTTTTAAAGTATATTTGCAGAAATGTAACCAACCCGAGTACACTTCTGCCAATGAGTACATTATTCGCAATCCTAAAGATGTTGGGATGTCTGGGAATGTTCCTCTACGGAATGTCCCTGATGTCAGGCGGACTCCAGAAGCTTGCCGGAAACTCTCTCCGAGCTTTCCTCGCCCAGATGACTTCCAACAAATTCAAGTGCGTCCTGACCGGTATTTTCGTCACGGCACTTGTGCAGTCATCAACCGCAACCACCCTGATGCTCGTAAGTTTTGTCAATGCAGGACTTCTTGCCCTGGCAAACGCTATCGGAGTGATAATGGGAGCCAACATCGGAACGACAGTGACAGCCTGGATTTTCGCACTTTCCTTCGACGGATCGTTCAGTCTCGGAGCAATTGCCATCCCGCTTATGTTCTTCGCTTTCATCTTCATGTCGATGAAAACCACAAAATGGAAGAACCTGGGAGAATTCCTGATGGGATTCGGCTTCCTGTTCCTGGGCTTGAGCACATTGAAGGAAACCGCCTATCCGCTTCTTTCGAGCGGTGCAGTCCAGGAATTCCTGAGGCCCCTGACAAGCTACGGCATGCTCTCGGTTATCCTGTTCATGATAATCGGTGCAATAATGAC